>NZ_JAFCSZ010000024.1:0-55037 GCF_049895765.1 Caulobacter sp. DWR1-3-2b1 | reverse complement strand
ACTATGCTGTATCGCTCGACGGACCGCCGCTGTCGTTGTGGCGCTCCCGTGGTGTACCTGCCCCATAGCGCATCCTTCCAACCATCGGAAAATAGTGCACCATCAAAGTCCGGGACCAACATCTAGTCGCGGCAGAGTTCATGACAAGTCGGTGATAGGCTTGTTCCCCACGACCCATGTGACGGAGCGGAGGTAGGGATGATCGTTGGCCAGAACGCGCAGCCGCCAGGCGCGTTTCCGAGCGGGAGCTGCGCCTCGCCGCTGAGCAATGTCTAGCCTATGCGGACAAGGGCGACCTTCTCGTCGTCGATGACCGCAATCGCCAGTACGTCATTGTTTCAATCGGACGGTGGCAGGAGCTTTCCAGAGCCAATAGGCCCTAGCGCGAATGAGAAGCTTCTCATTCGCGCTACCGAATTCTCAGAACTTTAGGCGGCATTCTCACAAGTTTTGACGCGGACCAATGACACCGGGGTCCTTAAACGTCCACCTCGGCGTCCAAGGCGTTTTCCTGGATGAATTCACGACGCGGTTCGACCAGATCGCCCATCAGGCGGCTGAACATGTCGTCGGCGTCGTCGGCGTGATTGACCTTCACCTGCAGCAAGGTGCGCGCCTCGACGTCGAGGGTCGTCTCCCACAGCTGGTCGGGGTTCATCTCGCCCAGGCCCTTGTAGCGCTGGATCGACAGGCCCTTGCGGCCAGCTTCCATCACCGCGCCCACCAGATCCATCGGTCCACGGACGGTGGTCGACTTGTCCTTGCGGCGGAACACGGCGCGGCCGGAGAAGATCTCGGCCAGGGCTCCGGCCCGTTCGGCCAGACGGCGGGCGTCGGCGGCGTGCAGCAGGCCATCGTCCAGCACCACGCTCTCAGTGACGCCGCGACGCACGCGCTTGAACACATAGGCCGTGTCGCCGCGCTCGCCGGTCCACGGGCCGTCGCCTTCCTCGGCGTAGAGATCCAGGCGCGCCGCTGAAGCGGCGATGTCGGGGTTCTCGCTGAGCAGGCCGGCCAGGGCCGTCTGTTCCACGGCGAAGGCCGGAGCCCGGGCGGCCAGGCGGTCGATATTGCCCTTGGCCTGACGGCACAGCTGGATCAGGGCCAAGAGGTCCTTGCCGGTGCGACGTTCGCCCGACGGCAGGTCCAGTTCGGCCCCCTCGACGCCCTCGTCGATCAGGAAGGCGTCCATCTCGCTGTCGTCCTTGAGATAGCGCGAGGACTTGCCCTTGGACGCCTTATAGAGCGGCGGCTGGGCGATATAGATGTAGCCGCGCTCGATCAGCTCCGGCATCTGCCGGTAGAAGAAGGTCAGCAGCAGGGTGCGGATATGGGCGCCGTCGACGTCGGCGTCGGTCATCAGCACGATCTTGTGGTATCGCACCTTGTCGGCATTGAAGTCGTCGCGGCCGATGCCGGCGCCCAGGGCCGTGATCAGGGTGCCGATCTGGTCGGACGACAGCATCTTGTCGAAGCGGGCGCGCTCCACGTTGAGGATCTTGCCGCGCAGGGGCAGCACCGCCTGGTTGTCGCGGTTGCGGGCCTGCTTGGCCGAGCCGCCGGCCGAGTCGCCCTCGACGATGAAGATTTCGGACTTGGCCGGATCGCGCTCGGCGCAGTCGGCCAGCTTGCCGGGCAGTGACGTAATGTCGAGCGCGCTCTTGCGGCGGGTCAGTTCGCGGGCCTTGCGGGCGGCTTCGCGAGCGGCGGCGGCTTCGGCGATCTTCGAGACGATGGCCCTGGCCTCGGTCGGGTGCTCCTCGAACCAGCTGGCGAGGCCTTCCTGGACCAAATTCTCGACGGCCGGGCGCACTTCGGACGAGACCAGCTTGTCCTTGGTCTGCGAGCTGAACTTGGGGTCGGGCACCTTGACCGACAGCACGCAGGTCAGGCCTTCGCGGGCGTCCTCGCCCCCGACGTTGACCTTCTCCTTTTTCGTGATGCCCGAGCTCTCGGCGTAGTTGGTGATGATTCGGGTCAGAGCGCCGCGGAAGGCCGACAAATGCGTGCCGCCATCCCGCTGCGGGATGTTGTTGGTGAAGCACAGCATGTGCTCGTGATAGCTGTCGTTCCACCACAGGGCCAAGTCGATCTCGACCTTGTCCTTGCGGCCACGAATGACGATCGGGGTCTTCAATAGAGCCGTCTTGGCCTTGTCGAGGTGGCGCACGAAGGCCTCGATGCCGCCCTGGTAATGCAGCTTTTCTTCCCACGGCTCGGCGTCGCGCAGGTCGCGGAAATAGATCGTCACGCCTGAGTTCAGGAAAGCCAGCTCGCGCAGCCGGTGCTCCAGGGTCTTGCGATCGAATTCGATGAAGGCGAAGGTTTCCAGCGAGGGGAAGAAGGTCACCTCGGTGCCGGTCAGATATTCGCCGGCCTTGGGCGTATCCTCGGCGCGGATCGGCGAGTCGCCGGTCACCTTCAGGGACGAGACCGCGTCGCCGCGCTCGAACCGCATCTGGTGGGCCTTGCCGTTGCGGTGGACCTTCAGCTCCAGCCAGTCGCTGAGCGCATTGACCACCGAGACGCCGACGCCGTGCAGGCCGCCGGAAACCTTGTAGCTGTTCTGGTCGAACTTACCGCCGGCGTGCAGCTGGGTCATGATGACCTCGGCGGCCGAGACGCCCTCGCCCTCGTGGATATCTACGGGAATGCCGCGCCCGTCGTCGGTGACGGTCACCGAGCCGTCGGCGTTGAGGATCACCTCGACCTTGGTGGCGTGACCGGCCAGGGCCTCGTCGATGGCGTTGTCGACCACCTCATAGACCATGTGGTGCAGGCCCGAGCCGTCGTCGGTGTCGCCGATATACATGCCGGGGCGCTTGCGCACCGCGTCCAGGCCCTTCAGCACCTTGATCGAGTCGGCGTCATAGTCGCCGCCCATCACTTCGGGCGCCGCCATCTGCGAGCCGTCGGCGGTGGTCAGACGGTCGCCCGAATTGTCTTCTGCGGGGCCTTTGGTCTCTTCGGTCATACGTCTTCCAAAGCGGTCAGGCCGGCGTCGCACACGCGAACACCAAGAGCCCGACCTTTGAGGTGGTCGAACAGCGACTCGTCCGTGCCGGTGAGGAAGGCCTGGAGCTTGAGCGCCGTGATTTCGTCGGCTAGTGCGGCTCGCCTTGTGAGGTCGAGATGCGCGGCGACTTCGTCGAGCAATACTATAGGATTCGGCGCGGATTCCGCACGCGAAAGTCTCGCCGCCTGGGCCAAAACCAGGTTCAGAATCAGCGCTTTCTGCTCACCGGTCGAGCATTCCGCCGCCGGACGGTCTTTCTCGACATGCAGGATGTCCAGATCGCCTCGGTGAGGGCCGGTCAGGGCGCGTCCGGCGGCCCCGTCGCGGGGCCGAGCGGCGGCCAGGGCGGTGGCCAGACGCAACTCGATCTCGGCATGTTCGACGCCGTCCAGCGCCAGTTTTTCCCACTCGCCGGTCAGGGACAGCCTCGCCTGGGGAAAGGGCCGGTCGCCACGGCTGTCTATTTCCGCCTGCAGGGCCATCAGCGTGCGAGCGCGGGCCTGCGCCATCAGGGCGCCGGCCTGGGCCATTCGCGCCTCCAGAGCGGTCAGCCAAACGGCGTCGGCCGGCGCTCCGCCTTCCAAGGCATCGGTCAACAGGCGCATGCGCTCGCGCTGGGCCTTGTCATAGGCATTGGCGTGGCTGGCGTGGGATGGCTCGCCGGCGAAGACCAGCCGGTCGAAAAACTTGCGGCGCTCGGCGGCGGCTTCCAGAAACAGGCGGTCCTGAGCGGGGGTCAGCCAGATCGGCCGGACGTGATCCGTCAGACGGCCGGGCGGCAGGGTCTCGCCGTCGATCCGCACGATCCGCCGGGTCGCGCCGCCGACCTCGACCCCGACGCCCAGATGAACCGGCTCGTCCTGACCCGCCTCGACCTGGACCGCCACGGCCCAGGCCCGGCCGGTCGCCTCGCCGGGCATCCGCCGCCCGACCTCGGCCAGGCTGGAGCCACGCAGGCCTTTGCCGGGCGACAGCAGGCTGATGGCCTCCAGCAGGTTGGTCTTGCCGGCTCCATTGGCGCCGAACAGATAGACGCTGCGCCCGCCGGTCTCGAGACGGGCGTGGGCGTAGGACCTGAAGTCGGTCAAGGTCAGGGTGTTGATCGCGGCCGACGCCATGGGGGTCTCTTAAGGCAGGTTGGCGGTTGCGTCACGCCGGCCGCCTTCGTGACAGGGGCGTCCGCACGTTGAACACAGATTCGCGACCTCGCGCGGAAACCGCCGAGTTGATGGAAAGGGTCGCGGAGCGTCCGGACCACGTCCGGATGAGGAATTAGTGAATACCGTTTCGACGAAGCCGTCCGCTCCGCGTGATCGTTCTGGCGAAAGCGTGCGGCGCGTGAGCCCTGTTCGGGCCGCGCCGCCTTTAAGCCCCCGACGGGCGGACGGGATAGCGCTCCCGCCCGGACTGCCGGTCCTTTCAGATCAGCCTGCTGCTCGCTCGACCCTCGAGGTCACGTCGTTTTAGTGTTCCACGGCCGACCGCCGCCAGAGAACAACGAGGTTGGCGGCCCAGAGCACAATGCACTCTTCCCGCCATCGATTGAGCTGCCCGCTCGATCACCCCTCGTCGCCGCAATAGGTCGCTGGCTTAGCGCCCTTTCCTCGCGACTAGGTGGGTAGAGAATACGGGAGGTTTAAGCGCGGCTGATAAGTTTGCTGGGCGCCCGTCTCGATCCTCCCCCTGAAGGGGGAGGCGGCCGTCAGGCTGGAGGGGGAAGACCGCATTGAATCGGCATGACTTCCCCTCCGTCGGCTTCGCCGACACCTCCCCCGCTAGGGGGAGGATCTAGGGCCTTGATCCCCGCGCCCATCCGGGGACGGCGCGCTCGCAATCCCCATAATCGCCCTAGACGAAATACCGCCGCGCGATCTCCAGATTGTCCATCTGCCAGACCCCGGCCGCGCCCATCAGCACGCGCATCATGTTGGCCTGAAAGATCTGGCGCGCCTCGTTGCGGTCAACCAGTTCCCGAACCGGCCAGTCGAAGCTGGCGTCCGGGGCGATGGCGCGGTGGACGGCATAGTTCATGGTGGTCAGGTCGATGCGGTGCTCGGCCACGCCGAACGCCGCCTCCACGCGCTGGGAGCGGTCGAACCACGTCGTGCAGTCGGTAAAGTCGGTCGCTTCCCATAGGGTGAGCATGTTGTCGAACAGCTCGACGAACAGATCTTCGCGAAGCCCTTGGGTCATAGCCCGCTAGCGGATCAGACCCGCAGCGGCATCAGCACGTACTTCACGCCGGGGTCGGTCGGGTCGACCACCAGGGTCGGCGAGGCAGGGTCGGCGAAGCGGAACTCGGCGATGGGGCCGCCGATCTGGCCGCAGACGTCCAGCAGGTAGCGAGCGTTGAAACCGATCTCGAAGGGCTCGCCGTCGTAATCGACCTCGACCTCTTCGACGGCCTGGCCGGCTTCCATGTTGCGGACGGTCAGGGTGATGCGGCCGGGCTCGATGGCCAGCTTCACAGAGCGGCTCTTCTCGGCCGAAATGGTGGCCACCCGATCGACTGCCTTGGCGAACAGGTCGTTGTCCAGGGTCAGGATCTTGGCGTTGTCGCGTGGGATGACCCGCAGATAGTCGGGGAAGGCGCCGTCGATGACTTTCGAGGTCAGGGCCGCGGCGCCGAACTCGAAGCGCACCTTCTGAGCGCTGACCTGCAGGTCGACCTGCTCGCCGGCCGATTCCATCAGGCGGCGGGCCTCCTGGATGGTCTTGCGCGGCACGATGATGCCCGGCAAGCCGGCGGCGCCCTCGGGGGCTGTCATCTCGGCCAGGGCCAAGCGGTGACCGTCGGTGGCCACGGCACGCAGCTTGACCTCGCCGCCGTCATTGACGGTGTGGAGATAGAGGCCGTTCAGATAGTAGCGGGTCTCTTCGGTCGAGATCGCGAAACGGGTCTTGTCGATCAAGCGGATCAGCTCGTTGGTGTCGACCGGGATACGGCGGGAGAGGCCATCGCTGCTCATCACCGGGAAATCGCCGGCCGGCAGAACCGGCAGGTTGAAGCGCGAGCGGCCGGCCTGGATCACCAGGCGGGGATCATCGCCGCTGAAGCTCAGCGACACATCCGATCCGTCCGGCAGCTTGCGGACGATCTCGTACAGGGTCTGGGCCGGGGCCGTGATCTGGCCGGGCACGTCGATCTGGGCCGGGCCCTCGTCGATGATCTCCATATCCAGGTCGGTGGCCGAGAAGCTGAGCGTGTCGCGGTCCGCGGAAAGCAGTATGTTCGACAGGATCGGGATGGTGTTGCGGCGCTCGACGACGCTCTGCACATGCCCCAGCGCCTTCAGCAGCGCCGCCCGTTCGATCGTAAGCTTCATATTCAGGTCCAGGTTCCGTGACCGCGCGCGTCGAGAGAATCCCCGCGCTGTCCCGTTAAGAATGGACCGCCGACATTAGCGAAATCGCGCGCTTGGGGAAGAGGGCCACACCCCTTGCAGACACGGAAACAGCGCCTATCTTTTGAGAACAGTTCTCAACAAGGAGCGCTCGCCATGCGCCTCGCCCTCAAGACCCTGACCTACGCGTCCATGCACCTGATCGTGGCGGTCGCTGTCGCCTATGCCCTGACCCGCGACTGGCGCGTAGCCCTGGCGGTCGGCATCATCGAGCCGCTGGTCCAGACGGTGTTCTTTAACCTGCACGAACGCGCTTGGTCGCGCGCCGACAAGGCGCGCGACCAGAAGAAGAGTCAGGACTTGATGTCGACCGAACCGCCCGAGCCGTCGGCCTCGGTGTTGGCTCCGGCATAGGGGTTCGAACCACCGCCCGACGAGGGCTCGGCGGACGAGCCCGGCGCGGTCGAGCCCTTGGCCGCCACGGCGACCATGGCCGGACGGATTAGGCGACCCATCAGCTCGTAGCCGGCCTGCAGGAACTGGATGACGCCGCCGGCCGCGACCTCGGTCGAGGGCTGCTCCATCACCGCTTGGTGCAGGTGGGGGTCGAACTTCTCGCCCTTGGTCGGCTCGATCTTCTTGAGGCCATTACGTTCGAAGGCCGCCAGAAGCTCCTTCTCGGTCATCTCGACGCCGATGATGTAGTTGGTCACCGCCGAATCCTGCGAGTCGCGTGGGCTCATGGCCGTGGCGCGCGACAGGTTGTCGGCCGCGCCCAGCAGGTCGCGGGCGAACTTCTGGATCGCATAGGCGCGGGCGTCGTTCATCTCGCGCTCGGCCCGGCGCTTGGTGTTTTCCGCTTCGGCGGCGTAGCGGAACACCTGATCCTTCAGGGCCGCTACTTCCAGCTTCAGCGCCTCGATTTCCTGGGCGGCGTCCTCGGCTTCCGGAGCCATCATCATCTCTTCAACCGGCGCTTGATCGTCGCTCATAGCCTTAGTCCTTATCCATCCATCATCCGGCCGAGCACGCGGGCGGTATAGTCCACCAGCGGGATCACCCGGGCATAGTTGAGGCGGGTGGGGCCGATCACGCCGATCGCGCCCAGCACCTTGCGTTGGCCCGTCATATAGGGCGCCGCGATCACGGAGGAACCCGAAAGCGAAAAGAGTCGCGTTTCGGCCCCGATGAAAATGCGCACGCCTTGCGCTTCTCGCACGTCGTCGAGCAGGCCGATCAGCTGTCCCTTCTGCTCCAGGTCGTCAAACAGCATCCGAACCCGTTCCAGATCCTCGCGGGCTCCGGCGGCGTCCAGCAGGTTGGCCTGGCCTCGCACGATCAGCGCCCGGGCGTCACCTTCGCCGCCGCCCCAGGCCGCCAGGCCATCCTCGACCAAACGCGCCGCCGTCTCGTCCAGTTGCCGGCGGGCGGTTTCCAGCTCGGCCCGGACCTCGTCCTTGGCTTCGTTGAGGGTGCGGCCCCGCAAACGGCTGTTGAGGAAGTTGGAGGCCTCCTGGAAGGCCGAGGGCGTCATGCCGGCCGCGCGCTTCATCAGCCGGTTCTCGACGGTGCCGTCCTCGAAGACCATGACCGCCAGGGCCTGATCGCCGCCCAGCGCCACGAACTCGACATGCTTGACCCCGCCCTCACGCACCGGCGTCACGACGATGCTAGCCCCGCCGGCCAGGCCCGACAGGATCGAGCCGGCTTCCGCGAGCGCCTCCTCGAACGAGCGGCCGCGCGAGAACAGGCGCGCCTCGATGGCCTGGCGCTCTTCCTGGCCGACATCGCCGACCTCAAGGAAGCCATCGACGAACATCCGCAGGCCCGCATGGGTCGGGATCCGTCCGGCGCTGGAATGGGGGGCGTCGAGCAGACCCAGCTGGGCCAGGTCCTGCATGGTGTTGCGGATCGAGGCCGGCGACAGTTGCAGTCCGCCGCGCGAGATGGTGCGCGAACCCACGGGCTCGCCGGTCTCCAGATAGGCCTCGACCACCCGCTTGAAGATGTCGCGAGCCCGCGCGTCCAGCTCCGTCAGACCGGGGGTGCGACCAAACAATTGCGTCATGGCGTTAAGCCGAAGACCTCGCTGAAGACAGAAAAGCGGCGGGCGCTCTTTCCAGTTCCCGTCGCAGATAGGATAAGCGGCCCCTTCTCGCATTCAAAGCCCCCACTCTTCTGACAATCCGGAGTTTCCCATGCGTCCCTCGAACCGCGCCCCCGACCAACTGCGCGCCGTCACGCTGGAGACCGGCGTCAACCGCTATGCCGAGGGCTCGTGCCTGATCGGCTTTGGCCACACCAAGGTGCTGGTCACCGCCTCGGTCGAGGAAAGCATCCCGGGTTGGATGCGCGGCAAGGGCCAGGGCTGGGTCACCGCCGAGTACGGCATGCTGCCCCGCGCCACCCACACCCGCGGTCGCCGCGAAGCCGCAGCCGGCAAGCAGAGCGGCCGCACCCAGGAAATCCAGCGCCTGATCGGCCGCTCCCTGCGCGCCGTGGTCGACATGAAGGCTTTGGGCGAACGCCAGATCAGCCTGGACTGCGACGTCATCCAGGCCGATGGCGGCACCCGCACCGCCGCCATCACCGGCGCCTGGGTCGCCCTTCGCCTGGCCACCCAGTATTTGCTGGACGAAGGCGTCATCAAGACCGACCCGATCATCGGCCAGGTCGCCGCCGTCTCGTGCGGCGTGTTCGCCAACACCCCGGTGCTAGATCTCGACTACGAAGAAGACAGCAACGCCGAGGCCGACAGCAATTTCGTGCTGACCAGCGATGGCGACATCGTCGAAATCCAGGCCACCGGCGAGAAGCGCGGCTTCACCAAGCCGGAATTCCAGGGCCTGTTCGACCTGGCCGAAAAGGGCATCGGCGAGCTGTTCGCGTTCCAGCGGGCGGCTATCGGGAAATAGGCGCCCGGGCCCCGAAGCGGCCCCGCGACGCCTCGCCCTCTTGTCGCGACGCTGCCCCAGCCCCAGATTCGATCTTCGAGAGGAGATCGAAGTGCCCTCACCTTTTCCCCCTCCCTTCAGGGGTCATGAAGTCGAAGCCCGCCTGCGGCCCTCGGCCCAGGCCTACCCGTTCGACCTCGACCACGCGCTCGGCGCCGTCGTCGCCCTTGAGGCGCGCGTGCCGTCCGACGCCTATACGGCAAACATCCTGGGGACAGAGCGCATCGGCAACGGCGTGGTAATCAGCCCCACGGGTCTGGTCTTGACCATGGCCTATCTGATCACCGAGGCGCGGGAAGTGGTCCTGACGCTCAATGACGGCCGCAGGGTCTCGGCCCATGTACTTGGCTTCGACGCCCGCAGCGGCCTGGGTCTTGTCCAGGCTTTGCAGCCCCTCGACCTGCCGGTGATGCTGATCGGCACGTCCAAGGACCTTACCAGCGGTACGGCGGTCATCGTCGCCGGGGCCGGCGGCCGCTCCCACGCCGCGGCAGCCCAGATCCTGACCCGCATGCCGTTCGCCGGCTATTGGGAATATCTGCTGGACGAGGCCATCATGGCCGAGCCGGCCCACCCGCACTGGAGCGGCGCGGCCCTGATCGGCCCCAAGGGCGACCTGGTCGGTGTGGGCTCGCTGAGCCTGGAAACCCGAAGCCGCGACGGCTCGGCCCGGCCGATCAACATGTTCGTGCCCGCCGAATTGCTGCCGCCGATCCTCGACGACGTGGCGCGCGGCCGTTCGCCCCACCCTCCTCGCCCCTGGCTGGGCGTCTTCGCCCAGGAGATCGAAGGCCGCGTCGTGGTGGTCGGCATCTCGCCCAAGGGTCCCGCCGCCCGGGCCGAACTGCGGGCCGGCGACATCATCCTGGCCGCCGGAGGCAAAGGGGTCTCGGATCTGGCCGAGTTCTACACCGCCCTGTGGTCCCAGGGACCGGCCGGCGCAACCATCCCTCTGCGCGTGCTGCGCGAAGGCGACAGCTTCGAGGTCGAACTCCGCTCCGTGGATCGCGGGACGCTGCTGAAAAAGCCGCGCTTCAACTGAGAAAATGATCGCCCGATAAGCGCGGCGAACCGCCCCATCTCGATCTTGCGGGCATCACCTGCTCGTTAACCTTGTCGTGGCATAAGCTCGTCCCATGCGAGCAACCGCCCGACAAACCGCCTCCTCCGCCGACCAGCGCGCCTATGCGCGCCGGCCGACCTCGCGGAAGGTCTATCTGGTCAGCGGGCGCAACACGCTGCGTTGCGCCCTGATCGACCTCGCCGAGGGCGGGGCGAGGATCCGGCTGATGGGCACGGCCCTGCCGGAAGGCGATCTCTATCTGGTCGACACCCGCGTGCGGCGCATCCACCTGGCCCGCTCGGTCTGGCAGTCTGAACGGGAAGCGGGGCTGCAGTTCGTCGAGAGCGACACCCTGGATCGTCCCGGCGGCGGCGTCGAAGGCGCGGCCGAGGCGGCCCTGCTGTTTGCTAGGCGTCGGGCTCGGCAAGCAGCCGCTATCGAAGCGGACCAGTAGCCTCCAGCGCCTCGACCAGTCGCGGCGCCAGCCAGGTCGCCATGGCCTTTTGCCCCTCGGGGTCGGCCAGCAGGTCCTGACGCACCTCCAGCTCCAGATAGTCCAGGCCGCGCGGATCGGCGTGCAATGGAATGGTGTTGTCCGTCCCGTCCATAGCGTAGGGCGCGTTGTCGCCGACCGCCTCCTCCAGGTCCGCCCGCAGCCTCGCCAGTACAGCCAGCGAAAACGGCGAGTCGTGACGGTGCAGCACGCCCAGGCGCCAGGGTCGATCCTGCCCCTGCATCGACGGCGTGAAGCTGTGAAGAGCGATCAGCACGGTCGGTCGATGCGAGCGCGCATCGACGGCGCTGGCGATGGCGGCCTGATAGGGTGCGTAAATCTCGGCCATCCGGGCCGCGACGGCTTGCGGCAAAAGGTCCCGGTTGCCCGGGATCGGCTCGCCATCGCTGACCGTCGGCATCGCGCCCTCAGTTCCCGGCCGTCGATTGCAATCGACGACAAGGCGCGAATAGACCTGCGAGATGAAGGTGGCGTCCAGCAGGCTGGAGAGCCGCGTTCCCAGGCCGGCTATGCCGATATCCCAGGCGATATGGCGGTCCAGGGCGGCGTCGCCCAGGCCCAGCCGGTCCAGCCGTCGCGGAATAGTCCGCCCCGCATGGTCTCCCAGAAGCACAAAGGCCGACGGGGCGCCTGCATTGAGCACAATGACCGGGTCCGGATCACTTGCGACAAGAAGGCGGCTCGACCCAGCGCCCGAATCCCAGCCACTTGTGATCAATGCCCGTGCTCTCGGTTCGCCATCTGACGCACTACCGGTATCGCAATCCCGTGGCGTTTGGCGATCATCGCATGATGTTGCGCCCGCGCGAAGGTTGCGATCAGCGACTGCTGTCCTCCAGCCTGCTGATCACGCCCAACCCCGTCCAGCTGCGCTATGTCCAGGACGTGCTTGGCAACTGGGTCGGCGTCGCCCATTTTCAGGGCCGCTCCAGCGAACTGAGTTTCGAAAGCCAGTTCACCCTGGATCACACACCCCTGCCCGCCTTTGGCGACGTGCCCGGCCATGTCGACGTCTATCAGGCCGGCCGGCCGTTCGCCTATTCCAGCGAGGACCTGCCCGATCTTGTCCAGTCCATCGCGCCGCAGCACGACGATCCCGACGGCGTCCTGACCCGCTGGGGCCTGGGCTTCGTCAAGCACACGGGCGAGACCAGCCTGCAGCACCTGTTGGCCGAGATGACCCAGGCGATCTATGCCGACTTCCGCTACGGCAAGCGCCTGGAGAGCGGCGTGCAGACGCCGCTGGCTACCCTGGAAAGCCGAGGCGGCACCTGTCGTGACTTCGCCGTGCTGATGATCGAGGCCGTGCGGCGCCTTGGTCTCGCCGCCCAGTTCGTGTCCGGCTATATTCACTGCCCCTTGCGCGGGCTGGCCAAAGCCGCCGGACGCACGGGTGGCGGCCACACCCACGCCTGGCTGCGGGTCTATCTGCCGTCATGCGGCTGGGTAGAGTTCGATCCGACCAATGGCATCGTCGGCAATACCGACCTGATCCGCGTCGCCGTCGTGCGCGATCCACGCCAGGCGCCGCCCATCCATGGCACCTGGGCCGGCTTCCCGACCGATTATCTGAGCATGGATGTCGAGGTCGACGTCACCAGCATCGAGGATCATCTGGCTCCAGCGCTGGCCACGGCCTTCGGCTGACGCATCTTTCGGCTGCGCCACGCGTTGGCGCTGGATTCCTCATAAATCCCCGGATTCGCCAGCTCGGTGCGCCGGCCCCTGCATGAGACGACGATGCTGATTCGTTATGGCTACGAGATCACGGTCTATTGCCAGCAACCCACAGCGATGGTGACGCTGCTGGGCTTGAGGGACGGGCGCGATGCCGACGTCAGGATCCCGGAGTCGTTCTTCACCACGCCGCAAGTCGAAACCTCGACCTATCGCGACATGTTCGGCAACCTCTGCCGCCGCCTGACGGCCCCGGCGGGCCTGCTTACCCTGTGGAGCGACAGCGTCATCGAGGACAGCGGCGCGGTTGATCCCTATGCGCCGGACGCCGAACAGCACGAGGTCGCCGACCTGCCCGATGACTGCCTCGTCTATCTTATGGGCAGCCGCTATTGCGAGACCGACCGCCTGAGCCAGTTCGCGTGGGACCGGTTTGGCCTCATCCAGGGGGGCTGGACGCGGGTCCAGGCTATCTGCGACTTCGTTCATGGCCACATCAAGTTCGACTACCAGACCGCCAGCCCCACCCGCACAGCCCATGAGGCCCACGAGGGCCGCATCGGTGTCTGCCGCGACTACGCTCACCTGGCCGTCGCTCTCTGTCGCTGCCTGAACATCCCGGCGCGCTATGTGAACGGCTATCTGGGCGATATCGGCGTGCCCCGCGTCGATCCGATGGATTTCAGCGCCTGGATGGAGGTCTATCTGGGCGGCAGGTGGCGGACCTTCGATCCGCGCAACAACATCCCGCGCATTGGCCGCATCGTCGTGGCCCACGGCCGTGACGCCGCCGATGTGGCCATGCTCACCTCGTTCGGGCCGCACCAACTGAACGGGTTCCGGGTCTGGGCCTATGAGACCGAGGCCGGCGCCTTGCCCGGGTCGGTGATCGACACCACCGGGGCGGCCGGACGTGAGGTCCGGGCGCGCTCGCCGCTATAGCCCCAGCATCCGCCGGATCCATTTGGGCACCCGGCGCTCGACCTCGAACTCCTCTCCGCGCTCCGGCTCTGGCTCGAACCGCGACACCGGCGCGCGATCCTTCGCGATTAGCCCGGCCTTCAGCCCGCCCGTCATCACGTCGCGCCAGATCAGGGCCGGAAGCCCGCCGCCGACCACGCGGGTCATGGGCGATTGGTCGTCATTGCCGATCCATACGCCGACCACCAGATCGCCGGTGAAGCCCACGAACAGGGCGTCGCGATAGTCCTGGGTGGTGCCGGTCTTGCCATAGGCCCGCTGCGGCAGGCGCGCGGCGCGGCCGGTGCCCTCCTGCACCACCGCGCCCAGCAGGTCGAGCAGGGCCGCACGTTGGGCGGGATCGAGATCGGTCTGCGGTGGTGGAGACTTGAACGGACGGCCGTGAGGGAACGATGGGCCTTTTCCCGACGCGACGGCGGCGTAGGCAGCAGTCAGTTCCAGCAGGTTGGTCTCGGCCGTGCCCAGCGAAAGCGTCGCGTCATCGGCCTTCAACGGCGAATCGATCCCCAGGTCGTGGGCCGCCTGGACGACGGCCGGCCCTCCCGCCGTCTGCCAGATGCGCGCGGCGGCCGTGTTGCTGGACTGGGCGAAAGCGTCGCGCAGGGTCGTGTCGTATCCGCCGCCGCCCTCGTAATTGGCCGGGGTCCAGCCACCGATGGTGATGCGGCTTCCGTCCACCATGTCGTCGGGCGAGGCTCCGTCGCGCAACGCCGCCAGATAGACGAACAGCTTGAAGGCGCTGCCCGGCTGGCGCTGGGCCTGGACGGCGCGGTTGAACGGGCTCTGGCGATAGTTCTGGCCGCCGACCATGGCCACGACCCGGCCGTCGGGCCGCATGGCGACCACGGCGACCTGGCCCGCCTTGACCTTGGCCGAGCCCTTCATCCGATTGGCGACCGCCCGTTCGGCGATGCGCTGCAGGCGGCTGTCCAGGGTGGTGGTGACCCTCACCTCGCCATAGCCGGGACCGTCGAAGGCGGACTTCACCTGGGGCGAGATCCAGTCGGCGAAATAGCCGCCCACCGGCAGGTCGGCGCGGGTGGTGCGGACAGTGACCTTGCCGGCGGTGTCGGCCTGCTGGCGGGTGATGGCCTTGGTGTCGACCATGGCCTCCAGCACCAGGCGCGCCCGCGTCCCCGCGGCCTTGGGGTGATCGACCGGGTTGAGGTTGACGGGCGCCTTGACCATGCCGGCCAGCATCGCCGCCTCGCCGATCGACAGGGCCTCGGGCGCCTTGCCGAAATAGTGCCGGGACGCAGCGCCCAGACCATAGACCCCGTCGCCGAAATAGATGCTGGACAGGTAGCGGGCCAGGATCTCGTCCTTGGACAGGCGCAGTTCCAGATAGACGGCGATTACCGCCTCCTGAGCCTTGCGGCGCAGGCTGCGTTCGGGCTTCAAAAAGGCGTTCTTGGCCAGTTGCTGGGTGATCGTGCTGCCGCCCTCGACCGTACGGCCGGCGCGGGAATTGGCTCGCATGGCCCGCGCGATACCCTGGAAATCCACCCCGATGTGGCGATAGAAACGCCGGTCCTCGATAGACAGGAAAGCGGCCGGCACGTGCTCGGGCAGGGCGTCGATGACGACCGGCGCCTCCTTATAGGCGCCGCGCCGCGCGAAGGGCTTGCCCTGATTGTCGAGCAGGATGATGGCGCGGTTGGGAAGGGGCTCCAGAGCCTGCGAGATCGGCAGGCTGGCGCCCAGCCAGAGGAAGAGCAGAACAAGCAGCGCCAGCAACCCCGCCGCGACCCCTGTGGCGATGCGATGGCGCTGGACGAAGGCTTTCGAGGCGACCCTTGCGGCCGCCAGCCTCGCCTTCGCTTCCTCTAAAGTCATGCTCGACCTTTTCGCCGCTTAAGCTGGGTGGAACGGGTGGGGACGGTGCTGGTTCAGTCGTCGCTGTCGGGTGGGCCGGATTCGAAGGTCAGCAGGTCGCCGGGCTGGCAATCCAGTTCGCGGCACAGAGCGTCCAAGGTCGAGAACCGCACGGCCCGGGCCTTGCCGGTCTTCAGGATCGACAGGTTGGCGATGGTGACGCCGACGCGGTCGGACAGTTCGGTCAGGGACATGCGTCGGTCGAGCAGGACGCGGTCGAGGTTCACGCGGACGGGCATGGGCGAAATCTCTCCGCGATCAGATGGTGAGTTCGGCTTCGCGACGAAGGCGTGCGCCCTCGCGGAAGACCTCGGCCAGAACAAAGACGACCAGCACCGAGAACCAGGCGGTCAGGGTGAAACTGTCGTCGATCACCTTGGTCTTGGGGGCCAGCCAGCGAGCCATGCCCGAGAAGACGTAGCGCCCGACCTCGAGGCTGGCCAAGATCAGGCCCACGACGCGCAGGCGCAGGACGTTGTCAGGATGGAAGGGGTCGCCGGCGGTCAGGGTGGCGAAAATCCTCCGCAGCCGTTCGACGATCACCATCCAGCCGCCCAGCAGCAGGGCCCAGGCGGCCAGGGCGCCGGCGAACAGCGGGCCATCGCGGCTGACGGCCTCGACCGCGTCGCTGATCGGCAGCATCTGGGCCAGCAGTTCGGGATTGAAGCTGAAGAGTAGCGCCACCAGGGTGAACAGCGACAACAGGCTGACGAAGATCCACAGGCCGACATAGATGACGTCGAGAATAATCTTCAGAAAGCTCGATACCGAGCCTGGCCCCAAGGCGCGCATTGGCTGCTTTTCCCTCGCCCTCCCCAGGGCTTCCAAGCCTGCCCCGCGTTGCGGCGGGGCGTCGAAGAGCCCACAAAGCCTACCTTGGTAGGCTTTGCCTCCCTAGGTGAGAGCATGACAGGCGCCGAAACCGGTATCCACTTTCGACTGTCATCCTCTTACAGCGATTGCGCCACGAAGGTGATCGCCGAGACCGGAACGCCCACGATGAGGGCGGCGGTGATCAGGGTCATCAGGACCTTGTCGGCGATGCGGAACAGTCGGGCGACGGGCATTTTGGGCGGATCCATCGAGGTCATCGGACGTCCGCCAGGCTCGGCGGCGTCCACGGTCAACAGATAGGCCCCGATTTGGGTCTCAACAATGCTGAGTATCGATAAACGATATTAAACTTTGGCAATGATGGTCGATGGGCATCAGGCCAGTTGCACGGATGTCACAACCATCGACTCGCGCCGGCTCGCGGCTTCGAACCAGGCGCTCAGGGCAGGCCGGCCGACGCGCCAGTCGAGGACCTGGCGGGCGTCGAAATAGGCCAGCTGCGCGGCGACGGCGATCTCGGCGATCGCCCATTGATCGCTCGTGAAACCCTCGGCTTCCAAAAGGTCGAGGCCTGCAACGATGGCCTTCAGCTGGCGCTCGATCAGTTCGGGGCGCTGGTCGTCCGCCCGCATCCGTTCGCGGACCACCGCCACTGCGGCAGAGCCCATGCCGTCGGCAAGGGCCTGTAGAGTCAAGGCGCGGCGACGCGCAGCGCCGCCCGCCGGGATCAGGCCCGCGCCGCCCTCGGCGTCGAGATGGTCGCAGATCACCGAGGAGTCGAACAGGATCTCGCCGTCGTCGAGGATCAGGACCGGGACCTGACTCAGGGGATTGGTCGCGCGCAGGCTCTCGTCGGCGAACGGGGCGGCGGTCTCCAGCACGATGGCGACGGTGAAGCCGTTTTCATGCGCCACGATGCGAACCTTGCGCGCAAACGGCGACAAGGCGGAGTAAAGGAGCCGCATGGGTGTTTTCCTTGGGAGCCGATCATGGCGCTGAAACTTGAGCCTGGACTTAAGCTCGTAGTGGCCACGCACAACCCCGGCAAGGTTCCGGAAATCGCCGCCCTGCTCGACGGCCGTTTCGAACTGGTCGCCGCCGGAACCCTGGGCCTGCCCGAGCCGGAAGAAACCGAGAGCACTTTCGTCGGCAACGCCCTGCTGAAGGCCCGCCACGCCGCAGACCTGTCGGGGATGATCGCCCTGGCCGACGACTCCGGCCTGTCGGTGGCGGCCCTTGATGGCTCACCGGGTATCTATTCGGCCCGCTGGGCGGGGCCCGGCAAGGACTTCGCCACCGCCATGGCCAAGGTCGAGGAACGCCTCGAAGAGACCATCTCCGACGACCGCGCCGCCTGGTTCACCTCGGCCCTGGCCGTGGCCTGGCCCAATGGTCCCTCTGTGGTTGTGCAAGGCGAGGTTCACGGAACCCTGACCTTCCCGCCGCGTGGTACGCGGGGCTTCGGCTACGATCCGATCTTCACACCCGACGGTTTCGAGACGACCTTCGGCGAAATGGAGCCGGCCACCAAGGACGCCATGAGCCACCGGGCCCGGGCGTTCGAAAAGCTGAAGGCGGCGCTGTTTGACTGACCTTCCGCCCCTCGCTGGAGGGTGTCATCCCGGACAAGCGCGAAGCGCGCCGATCCGGGACCGACGCCAGAGCGCCGCGTTCCAGGTCGGTCCCGGATCTTCACCCCGGCTGCGCCGGGGCTCGTCCGGGATGACAAGGGCGGGGGTATGACCCCCCTCGGGGCGCCCTTGGGGGTTTACGTCCACTGGCCCTACTGCTCGCGCATCTGCCCCTATTGCGACTTCAACGTCGTGCGCGACCGGGGACGCACCGCCGAGCAGACCGAACTCGCCGACGCCATCGTCGCCGACCTCGTGGCCCAGCGTGCCCTGACCGGACCGCGAAGCTTGCTGTCGATCTTCTTCGGCGGCGGCACGCCTTCGCTGATGGACCCGGCCCAGGTGGCGCGGGTGATCGACACCGCCAGGAGCCTCTGGTCGCCGGCCGACGATCTGGAAATCAGCCTGGAGGCCAACCCCACCGACGCCGAAGCCGGCCGGTTTGCGGCCCTGGCGACGGCCGGCGTCGCGCGGCTGTCGCTAGGCGTCCAGTCACTGCATGACGAGGCCCTGGCCCTGCTCGGTCGCAACCACGACGCCGGCGCCGCGCGACGGGCCATCGCGGTGGCCGCCGCCACCTTCTCACGCCTGTCAGTCGACCTGATCTATGCCCGCCCCGGCCAGACCGTCGAGGACTGGCGCGCCGAGCTGGAAGCGGTTCTGGCCATGGGACCCGAGCACGTCTCGCCCTACCAGCTGACCATCGAGGCCGGCACCGCCTTCGACCGCGCCGTCGGTCGCGGCAAGCTGGTGGTGCCCGACGAGGACCGGGCCCACGACCTGTTCGAGACCACCCAGACTGTGCTGGAGGCCTCCGGCTTCGACGCCTACGAGGTCTCCAACCACGCCCGGGGCGAGGCGGCGCGGTCGCGGCACAATCTCGTCTATTGGCGCGGCCACGACTATGTCGGGGTCGGCCCCGGAGCCCATGGTCGACTGAACCTTGCAGGCCAGCGCGTCGCCACCACCGCCCACCGAAAAATCGCCGACTATGTCGCCGCCGTGCGCGAGACCGGCGTCGGCTTCGAGCGCGAAATCCTGAACCCCGTCGAGGCCGCCGAGGAGCGGCTGCTGCTGGGCCTGCGGATCGACGACGGCGTGGCTTTCGAGGAGTTGGCGGTGCTGGGCCTCTCCGCCGACGCCGCCAAGGTCCGCCGTCACGTAGAACTGGGCCTGCTCGCGGACGATCCGCAACGCCTGCGCGCCACCCGCGCCGGCCGTCTGGTGCTGGACCGGCTGACAGGCGCGCTCGCGACCTGATAGAACTGCTTCGAAACATCGCGCGCCCCGGCGCGGCAAGGATTTCCCCGCGTGAGCCGCCACCCCGACCCGCCCGCCCTGTCCGACGCGCCGCTTGCGCCCGGCCTCTATCTGGTGGCGACGCCGATCGGCAATCTGCGCGATATCACTCTGCGGGCGCTGGACGTCCTCGACAGCTGTGATCTGCTATTGGCCGAGGACACCCGGGTGTCGGGCAAGCTGCTGGCCGCCTACCAGATCTCCAAGCGGCTGGAGCGCTATGACGAGCATGTCGCCGACCGCGCCACGCCCCGCATCCTGGAGCGCCTTGAGGCCGGCGGGCGCGTGGCTCTGGTCTCGGATGCCGGCACGCCGATGATCTCCGACCCCGGCTATCGCCTGGCCCGAGAAGTGATCGCCGCCGGCCATCAGGTGTTTCCGATCCCCGGCGCCTCGGCAGCCCTCGCGGCCCTGACCCTGGCCGGCCTGCCCACCGACCGCTTCCTGTTCGCCGGTTTCCCGCCGCCCAAGAGCTCCGCCCGCAAGACCTTTCTCGAGGAGCTGGCCCCGATCCGCGCCACCCTGATCTTCTATGAAGGCGCTTCGCGGGTCGCTGACAGCCTGGCCGACATGGCCGCAGTGTTCGGCCCGCGCGAGGCGGCCGTGGCCCGCGAGCTGACCAAGCTCTACGAGACCTGCACGCGCGGCACGCTCGACGTGCTGGCCGCCGACCCACGCTTCGAAAGCCCCAAGGGCGAGATCGTCATCCTGGTCGGCCCCGGCTCGGAAGCGCCCGTCCAGGCCGGCGACGCCGAGAGCGCCCTGCGCGAAGCCATGGCCCGCCTGCCTCTGGGCGAGGCCGCCTCGGAAGTGGCCAAGGCCCTGGGCCTGCCCCGCCGCGATCTTTACCGCCAGGCCCTGGCGCTCAAGGATGCCGCCCAGGGGGATGTGGGATGACCACCGCCCGCCAGGCCCGTGGCGCCAAGGCGCGACTGTCTGGCCGAAGCGCCGAGGTGCTGGCGGCCGCTTGGCTGATGCTCAAGGGCTATCGCATCCTGGGCTTTCGCCTGCCCACCCCGCTGGGTGAGATCGATCTGCTCGCTCAGCGCGGCAACGTGCTAGCGGTGATCGAGGTCAAGCGCCGGGCTAGTCTGGACGACGCCCTGGACGCGGTGACCTTCGACCAGCGCGCCCGCCTGCGCCGCGCCGCCGCCCATATCGTCCAGCATCGCAACGCCTTGAGGAACACAACCATCCGTCTGGACCTTATCGCCTTGGCGCCGGGCCGTCGTCCGCGTCACCTGCGAGACGCCTGGATGGAGGCGCAATGACCCGCGACGAGGCCGAGGCGATCCTGACCCGGGCCGGCGAAGGCCCCGACGACGGCTTTCCGCTGTTCGAGGCCGCCCTGGCCTGCGCGGTCCATGACGAGCCCGATCGTGACATCGACCCGGCCATCGCGCTGGCCCGGCAGGCCGGCGAGCGCCTGGCTGCACGGCTGAAGACCGAGTCGCCCGAGGAAGCCGTGGCCGAGGCCCTGGCCGGCGACCTGCACCTGACGGGCGACCTGATCGCCTACGACCACCCCGACAACGCCGACATCATCGCCGTCGCCCATCGCCGCAAGGGCCTGCCGGTGGCCCTGGGCGTTTTCTATCTCCACGCCGCCCGGATAGCGGGGGTCAAGCTGCACGGCGTCGATTTCCCCGGCCACTTTCTGCTGCGCATCGAGACCGAGGAAGGGCCGCTGGCGCTGGACCCGTTCGGGGAGGGCCGGGTGGTGCTGCCGTCGGAGCTTTCCCGTCGCGCGCTGCGCACCGGCCTGATGCCCGACGTGGCCGCCAAGCTGGAACGGCTGATGGCGCCCATCTCGGACCGCGCGGTACTGATCCGCCTGCAGAACAACATCTTCGCCCGCGCCCAGCAGGCCCGCGACTGGCCCCGCGCGGAACGCTCCGCCCTGCGCCGGGCGTTGCTCAACCCAGCGGACCACCGTCCGTGGCTGGACGTCGCCGCCGCGCGGGAGGGCCAGGGGGCTCTGGCCGGGGCGTTGCAGGCGCTGGCGAGAGCCCAGATCCTCGACGGCGGCGCAGCCATCGCGGCCCGGGCTGCGCGAGAGCGGGTGCGGTTGAGGCTGAACTAGGCGGGGTGCGACTGCGCCGGCGCCTTCCGGCGGAAAGCGGACGGCGGGACAGGCGGCCCAGGATGGGAAGCGAACAAACCCTCACATACATTTCGGGCTTGATGGACTGCACTGGCTTTGGGGGATTTCGGGGTGCTGAGACAACCAGGCAACATAGGCCCCAAAGACCAGCGCCGTTAAAATCCCAGCTATCGCCCACAACACCACCCGCCTATCGGGCGCATTCCTATTTCGGCTCATGACGCCCCGATCTGCTAACCCACAGCGTCGCCCAAGCTGACGCGCCACGAGCTTGGCAGCGTGACGGAAAGCTTGCAAACCTGCCGCCTGCGCGACTTGGCAAAGCCAGCGGGCATGTTCGAGACGGTTTCTCGACCGGTGGCTATTTCGCGACGGCGACCGGGCGCACGTATCGGTCCAGCAACACGAGGAACTCCGCCGTGTGAGTTTCGAGGGCGTGGTTGCCCGCCCCCGGGATCGTGACGAACACCTTTTGAGGCGCTTTGAGCCCGTGCAGCCAGACCTTGGCCAGCGGCGCAGGCGAACTCGTGGCCTCCTCCCCCTGAATCACGAACACCGGGACCAGCAGGCGCGGTCCCAGCGAAGCATAGGCGAAGCTCTCTCCCCAGGCCTGGCCTAGCGCCCGCTCGTTCTGAGCTCCCGCCGCCTGAGCGGCGAGCAGGTCGTCCATTGTCCAGTGCGGCGCGCTGAGCGCCTCCTGCATGGGGTTGGCGGGCACGGGTGGCCGGCACTTCACGAACGCCCTCTGGAAGGCCGCGATGCGGGCGGGTTTGCGAGGCTCACGCGAGACATCGGCTCCGGCGAGCTTCAGGTCGGCTAGCGACGCCTCGTCGTTCGCCGCCGTCGCCAGGCGCATCAAGCGCTGATAGCCGAAGCGCTCACGCTCGGTGCGGGGATTTGCGATCTGGCCCGCCGCCACATAGGCCGAAAACAGAGCTGGCCGCGCCATGATCATCTTCACGCTGAGAGTTGAGCCGAAGTTCACCCCCAACAGCACGATCTTCCTTTTGCCGAGCCGGTCGCGCAAATACTCACTGAGCTCGACGCCATCTTGGACGAGACGATCAATTGTCAGGTCCGGGCCGATGGTCTTGCCCGCCGCGACGAAGGTCTTGCCAGCGCCGCGCGGGTCCCATTGCACGACGGTGAAGTCCCTCTCCCAAGGCTGGAAGGTTTGCACATAGAGGCTGAGGATAGCGCCGGGCCCATCAACCTGAGTCCCGCCGACGATCAGCAGTACGGGATTTGCCCTGTCCGCGCCCCGGATCGTCACCCACTGCTTGCTCCCGCCGATCTCGACGAAGGCCTCCTCAACGACGCTGTTGGGCGTAGCGATGGCATTGGGACCCGAGGCCGACCCAGCGGACTAGCCGAAGGCGCTGGACGCCACCATCATTGCCGCGACGATCAGCACGAGGGGAAGGCGCCGCATTGTGCGCGAGATCACAACCAAGGCCATACCAAACTCCAAACTACAAGTGTAGACTTATTGGATTACACGCGTAATCTTTTATGTCAACGCTCGTCGTTACGACCGTTACGAAGGAGCCCGAAGCGGACCATGGTCACTTCCGCAACGGGCCGATAGAGCCCTGGCCCTATGCTCCACCAGCAGGCGTCCCCCTCAGCAATCCAGGAACTTCACGTCCGTCGCGCCGTAGACGCGGTCGCTGGCCGAAAACAGGCTCGACAGTCCCAGCAGCACCGGGCGGCCCGGCATCTGCATGACGGGAATGCCCAGCATATAGTCGCTCATCAGCCCCTTGGCGCGGAACCGCCGCTGGAAGGCCTCCAGGTCGAGGAGGTCGCCCATGTCCTGGATCAGGCTGCTGTCGAGATAGACGCCGCCCCGGGCCGCGAAGGTCAGGGCCATGTCGCCGGCGAAGGCGCCGAGCAGTCCGCTGAAGATCGACATCGCCTTGAGGGCGGCCAGTTCGCCGCCCCGCGCCCGCTCAATCGCCTCGGCGGCGTTTTCCGGACCGATGGCGCCCGGGCCGCCGTGGACGGCGGCGTAGATATCGCTGAGTCCCGCCCGCGACAACAGGCGCTCGGCCGCCGTGTCGCCGCGACGGGCGCGGATGGCCTCGAACACCGGGACCTCGCGCGGCTCGGCCGGGCAGAAATCGACATGGCCCGCCTCGCTGGGAATGGCGGTCCAGTTGTCGCCCCGCTGCGGCGTCAAGCCCGCGACGCCCAGGCCCAAACCCAGGCCGATGACGGCCATCGCCCCGCCCCGGTCGGCGCGCGCCGGGTGCAGGGTGGTCAGTTGCTCCTCGGGCACCTTGGGCGCCCCCAGGGCGACGGCGGCCAGATCGTTGAGCAGAAAGACGCGCGGCGTGCGCAACACGTGCCGCAGCCAGGCCCCGGACAGCGACAGGTCGGTGCGGGTGACACGAATGGCGCCGTCCAGAAGCGGCCCGGCGGCGCTGATGGCCGCGCCGATCAACTCTTCGCCGTCGAGGCCCTCCAGGCGCTGCTTGAAGACGCTTTCGAGCTCCAGCGCCGTGGCGCAGGCGAAGACCCCATGGTCGCCCGGCGGCTCGCCCGGACGGGCAAGCGCCAGCAACAGCTCCTGTCCGTTCAAATCGCCCAGCAAGACCACGCCATGCATCATCTATGTTTCCTCCCAGTTACGCGCCTCTTCGGACGACGTTGTTCCGCGGACCGTTTAACAGTTACGACCCTAAATGTTACCGCTAACTCAAATTGAAGCAAGAAATGGCGCGGCGTGGGCGCGGGTCGGCTCTCGCGAGAGTTTGCCCGCCTCCGCGCTCTATCCCCACGAGCGACGGGGATAGACATACTTCGGATGCAGCAAGATCAGGGCGTTTTCGGAAACGGAGCGGCTTGGTCCCGGCAAGACCTCAACAGGGCCGCCCGACGACCGGATGTGACGGGGCGCCGGGTGCTGGCTGAGACTACTCCGCCGCCACCGCTTCCGCCGCCTGGCGCACGCCCATGGGCCGCAGGTCCAGGTCCTGAAACAGGGCGCTATCTTCATCCTGGCCCGGCAGGGGGGTCGTCAGCAGCTTGCCGCCGACGAAGATCGAATTGGCGCCGGCCAGGAAGCACAGAGCCTGAAGCTCGCGGCTCATCTCGTCGCGGCCGGCCGACAGCCGAACCATGGACCGGGGGCAGACGATACGGGCGACGGCGATGGCGCGGACGAACTCGATGGCGTCGATGGCCTTGGCGCCGCCAGCCAACACCTTGTCGCCCAGCGGCGTGCCGCTGACCGGGACAAGGCCATTGATCGGCAGGCTGTCCGGATGAGACGGCAAGGTGGCCAGCTGATGCAGCAGGCTGGCGCGATCGCGGCGCGTCTCGCCCATGCCGACGATGCCGCCGCAGCAGGTGCTCATGCCGGCATCGCGGACATAGGCCAGGGTGTCGAGACGCTCTTGGTAGGTCCGGGTGGTAACGATATCGCCGTAATATTCCGGACCGGTGTCGAGGTTGTGATTGTAATAGTCGAGACCGGCGTCCTTCAGCTCCTTGGCCTGCTCGGCGGTGAGCATGCCCAGCGTGGCGCAGGTTTCCAGACCCAGGGCCTTCACGCCGCCGATCATCGCGGCGAGCTTGGGCAGGTCGCGATCCTTCAGCTCGCGCCAGGCGGCGCCCATGCAGAAGCGCTGGGCGCCGCCGTCGCGGGCCTCGCGGGCCTTGGCGATGACGACGTCGGCGTCCATCAGCTTCTCGGCCTTCAGGCCGGTCTTGAAGTGGGCGGACTGACTGCAATAGCCACAGTTCTCGGCGCAGCCACCGGTCTTGACCGACAGCAGTTGCGACAGCTGGACCTCGGACGGGTCGAACCAGGCGCGGTGGATGTTGGCGGCCTGGAACACCAGTTCCATGAACGGCTGGCCGAACAGGGCCTCGACCTGGGTCAAGGTCCAGTCATGGCGGGGCGCGTTGCTCGCCTGGGGGGCATTGGTCTGCGTCATGGCGCGAACGTTTGAACTTGGCCACATCAATTAGCAAGCACGCGCCGCGTGCGCGAGGCTCCATTCCTCGCCGCGATTGGCCAGAGGGAGCCAAAAACCGCCAGCCTGGTTATAAGAGGCGCATGGACCACGAAATCGAGCTGAAGTTCCTGATCGCCCCGGAGGCTTCGGCCGCGATCCTGGCCCGGCTTGAGGGACAGGAGGCGGTCAGGCAGCTGGACGCCACCTATTTCGATACGGCGGACCACGCCCTGCGCAAGGCCGGCTTTGGTCTGCGCATCCGCGACGGCGACAACGGCCGCAAGCAGACCTTGAAATCGGCTTCGTCGGGCGGCGTGTTTGCGCGAGGCGAATGGGAAAGCGCGGTGGTAGGGTCCGAGCCAGATCACGAACTGCTGGCCAAGACCCCGGCCGCCAAGGTGATCAATGGCGACGCCCTGACCCCGGTGTTCGCCACCAATGTCCGACGCGTGATCCGAATGATCGAGCGCGACGGCGCTGTCATCGAGGCGGCGCTTGACCAGGGCGAACTCTTGGCCGGCGACCGCCGCGCCGGGGTCAGCGAGCTGGAACTGGAGCTGAAGGCCGGCGCGCCGCGCGTGCTGTTCGACCTGGCCCGGGATCTCGCCGCCCACGCGCCGCTACGCCTGTCGCTGGTCAGCAAGGCCGAGCGTGGTTACGCCCTGGCGCTGGGCGAGCCCGACGGTCCGCGCCCCGACTCCCCGCTGGATCCTGAGGCGACGACCGCCGAAGCCTTACAGGCCCTGGGTCGAGCGACCCTATGTCGCCTGTGCTCGGCCGCCGAGGCCCTGCGCAGCCGACCGGGTCCTGAGCCGGTACATGGGCTGCGGGTGGCGGCGCGCCGGTTCCGCGCCCTGCTGTCGACGTTCAAGGTTCTGGCCGGCGATCCGGCAGGCGTCCAGGTCAAGGCCGAGCTGAAGTGGCTGGCCAATGAGCTGGGCGCGGCCCGCAATCTCGACGTCTTCGTCGCCGATGTCTGGCGTCCTGCTGTCGAGGGGCCTGCTGAGGCCAACGAGCTCGATGAGGCGGCCCAGGCGCAGACCCGCGCCCTAGCCGCATTCGGCGAGGCCCTGCTGGTCGCCCAGACGGAGGCCTATGCCCGAGCCGACGCGGCCGTGGACAGCGCCCGCTTCCGCGCCCTGGCCATCGACGCCGCCGCCTGGCTGGAAGCCGGCGCCTGGACTACCGACACGCGCCTGACAAAGACCCGCGACCGCCCCGCCGCCGACTTCGCCGCTCAGGCTCTGGACAAGCCCTATCGCCGCATCCGCAAGGATGGCCGCGACTTGGCCGCCCTCGGTCCGAAGGAGCGACACGCGCTGCGCATCCGCGGCAAGAAGCTGCGCTATGCCGTAGAGGACCTGAGCGGACTGTTCCCCGACCACCCCAAGCGCCTGAAGCGCTTCGTCGAGGCCGCCAAGGCGCTGCAAGACGGCCTCGGCCTGCTCAACGACCTAGCGACTCGCGAGGCCTTGGTTCGTGAGGTGGCCCTGTCGTGCGAAGACCCCGAGGCCGCCTTCGCCGCCGGTCGCTTGACCGCGGGTGGCGGGCAGCGCGAGGCCGAGCTGCTGGCCGACGCTCAAGGCGCCTATGTCAGTTTCGCCGAAGCCAAGCGGTTCTGGTGATGCCGAGCCAGAAATGGCGAGGCTACGCGAGAGACCCGCCCAGACATATAAAGATATCTTTATGCGTTAATTGCCGGGAAGGCTCTGTCACGGTATAAGCCCCGCAAGATATTCACCGACCGCAGGAGCCGACCGTGGCCGACTACATCGTCAAGGACATCTCGCTCGCCGATTACGGCCGCAAGGAACTCGCCATTGCGGAGACCGAAATGCCCGGTCTGATGGCCACCCGCGCCGAATATGGCCCGGGCCAAGTTCTGAAGGGCGCCCGCATCGCTGGCAGCCTGCACATGACCATCCAGACCGGCGTTCTGATCGAGACCCTCACAGCCCTCGGCGCTGAAGTGCGCTGGGCGTCGTGCAACATCTTCTCGACCCAGGACCACGCCGCCGCAGCCATCGCCGCCTCGGGCGTGCCGGTGTTCGCTTTCAAGGGCGAGAACCTGGTCGAGTACTGGGAATATGCCCACAAGATCTTCGAGTGGCACGACGGCGGCTATCCGAACTTGATCCTCGACGACGGCGGCGACGCCACCCTGCTCTGCGTTCTGGGCCCCAAGGCCGAGAAGGATCCCACGATCCTCAACAACCCGCAGAACGAAGAGGAAGAGGCCCTCTACGCCGTGATGAAGAAGTACCTGGCCGAGAAGCCCGGCTTCTACACCGCCATCCGCGACGCCATCGGCGGCGTGTCGGAAGAAACCACCACGGGCGTCCACCGCCTGTACCAGATGGCCGCCAAGGGCGACCTGCCGTTCCCGGCCATCAACGTCAATGACAGCGTCACCAAGTCCAAGTTCGACAACCTGTACGGTTGCCGGGAGTCGCTGGTCGACGCCATCCGTCGCGGCACCGACGTGATGCTGTCAGGCAAGGTCGCCGTGGTCTGCGGCTATGGCGACGTGGGCAAGGGCTCGGCCGCTTCGCTGCGCCAGGGCGGCGCTCGCGTGATTGTCACCGAGATCGACCCGATCTGCGCCCTGCAGGCCGCGATGGAAGGCTATGAAGTCCAGACCCTGGACGACTGCGCCGGCCGCGCCGACATCTTCGTCACCGCCACGGGCAACAAGGACGTCATCACGGTCGATCACATGCGGGCCATGCGCAACAACGCCATCGTCTGCAATATCGGCCACTTCGACTCGGAGATTCAGGTCGCCGGTCTGAAGAACTTCAAGTGGGACGAGATCAAGCCGCAGGTCCACCACATCGAATTCCCGGACGGCAAGAAGATCATCCTGCTGTCGGAAGGCCGCCTGGTGAACCTGGGCAACGCGACGGGTCACCCATCATTTGTGATGTCGGCCAGCTTCACCAACCAGACTCTGGCCCAGATCGAACTGTGGACCAACAAGGCCCGGTACGAAAACCAAGTCTACACCCTTCCCAAGCACCTGGATGAGAAGGTCGCCCTGCTCCACCTGGAGAAGCTGGGCGCCAAGCTTTCCAAGCTGCGTCCCGACCAGGCCGAATATATCAACGTGCCGGAAAACGGCCCGTTCAAGCCGGACCACTACCGCTACTAGGCCTGCCTCACGGCGGCTCGATCAGGCCCGTCGCGGAAACGCGGCGGGCCTGATTTGCGGGCCGGGCGCCGAAAAGCGCCGCCATGGCGTTGATAGGGTGGCAGGAGCCCCCAATGTCCGCTGAACATGACGCCACGCTTGCAAACCTCATTATCGAAAACGCCCTCGGCTACGCCATCTTCACGATGGATCTGGATGGCAAGGTGACCAGCTGGAGCCGCGGGGCCGAGAAAATTCTCGGCTACAGCGAGCCAGAAGCGATCGGCCTGCCGTTCGGCGAGCTCTTCACCGCGTCCGACCGCGAAGCCGGCGCGGACGGCCTGGAACTCGACAACGCCAAGTACCTTGGGCGGGCCGAAGATACGCGTTGGCACCTGCGCAAGGACGGGACGCGCTTCTGGGGCAACGGCATGACCATGGGGATTTTCGCGCCGGAACTGACCGGACTGATGAAGATTCTGCGCGACGAGACCCCGGCGAAGTTGGCCGAGGACCAGCGGGTGCTGCTGCTCAACGAGCTCAACCACCGGATCAAGAACACACTGGCCACTGTGCAATCGATCACTGATCAGACACTGCGCGCCGCCAACGTCGATCCCAATGTCCGCAGGGATCTGACCAATCGTTTGATGGCTGTTTCAGAGGCGCACAACGTCCTGGTCGACGAGAGCTGGTCGGGGGCCGACCTCGGCACCATCGTGCGGCAGGCCCTGGCGCCGCACGATCACAGGGAAAACAGCCGCTTCAAGATCGACGGCCCGCTGGTCTGGCTCAGCCCGCAGCAGGCAGTGGCCATGGCCCTGGCGCTACACGAACTGGCGACCAACGCGCTGAAATATGGCGCCCTCTCCGCCGAGCAAGGCCAGGTCGAGGTCGCTTGGAATCTTGCGCACAACCAGCTGGGCGCCCGCCAGATCAGCCTGCTCTGGCGCGAGCTGGGCGGGCCGCCGGTCACGCCGCCGGAGCAGACGGGTTTTGGCACACGTCTGATTGCGCGCACCTTCGGCCAGGAAAGCGGCGGCCACGCCCGGATCGACTATCTGCCACAGGGCGTGCAGTGCGTGATGCGGCTGAAACTCTCGGTCAATGGCGAAGAGCCGGCGGCCTGGTCCTCCCTGATCGCCGAGCAGATCGGTCTTGCGCGCACCAAGACCCTCATCCTGGCCGACGCCAAGGACGCACCGCCCGCACCCAGTTCCTGAAAGGTCGCCGCTGCCTTGAGTGACGCTCTGTTCAAGTTCGCTATCGTCCGCTAAGCCGCTTGCCATGCCGTTAGCGTTGATCATTTCCAGCCATGTCGCCGGCAGCCGGGTCGGGGCTTCGGCCCAGGCCACCGCGCTGGTCCAGTTCCGCATCGACTCGATGGTCGTCCCGACCGTCCTGTTCGGCCGCCACCCCGGCTGGGGCGTGCCCGGCGGGGCGCCCGTACCGATCGAAGTGCTGGAAGGCATGCTCGACGGCATGGAGGCCAACGGCCTGTTTGGCCTGACCGACATCGTCATCACCGGCTATTTCGCCAGCGCCGCCCAGGTGCGCGCCGCGGCCAGGGCCATCGACGCCGTGCGCGAAGCCCCTCGCGAAAGCGCCGCCAGCCGCAAGCCCTCGATCATCGTCGATCCCACCATGGGCGACGCTGGCAAGGGCCTGTATGTTCTGCCTGAGGTGGCTGAAGCCATTATCGCCGAGCTGATCCCCCGCGCCGACGTCGTGGCCTGCAACGCCTGGGAGCTGCAGAAGCTCACCGGGGCCGACGCTCGCGATCCACAATCGGCCATGCGCGCCGCCCGCCTGCTGGGCAAGCCGACCCTGGTCTCCTCGGTCCATCGCGGTGCGGAGATCGGCGTCGTCCTGGCCGACCGCAAAGAGGCCTGGCTCGCCGCCCACGCCAAGGTCGAGCGCTCGCCTAGCGGCACCGGCGATCTGCTGACCGCCCTCTACGCCGCCTCGATCCTGGAGGGCCAGACCCTGTCCTACGGCCTGGCCCGCGCCGTTGGCGGGGTGGCCGAGACGGTGACCGCCGCCAATATCTGGAACGCCCCGGAACTGCCCATCGTGGCCATGGGCGCGCGGATCAAGCAGACCTCGCCCACGGTCCGCATCGAGCGACTGGCCTGAAAACATCTGTCATCCCGCCCCGGCCTTGAGCCGGGGGCGAAGCGCGCCGAGCCGGGACTGCCGGAAGCTCTGAGTTTGTTGCAGTCCCAGGTCTTCGCTGCGCTTCACCCGGGATGACAATGAGGTTGGGGGTGCGGTAGACCGCTTTCCATGACCGAAATCACCGGCGTCTGCCCCGACCGCTTCTCCCGTGTCCGCGACGTGTTCGAGGCCAATTTCCAGGACGGCGAAGGCGAGCTGGGAGCCCGGTTCGCCTTCGCCGTCGACGGCGAGATCGTGGTCGACCTGATGGGTGGCCATGCCGACCGCAAGCGCACGGTCGCCTTCGGACCCGACACGCTGACGGCCCTGTTCTCGACCACCAAGGCCGTCGCGGCCCTGATGATCGCCCGCCTCGTCGACGAGGGCCGCCTGGCCTATGACCAGCCCGTCGCCGACGTCTGGCCGGAGTTCGCCCAGGCCGGCAAGCAGGACGTCACGGTCGAGCAGGCCATGTCGCATCAGGCCGGCCTTTCGGGCTTCCCGGACGAGACCGATCCGGCCATCTGGTTCGACTGGGACGCCACCTGCGCCAAGCTGGCGGCCATGGCCCCGCTGTTTCCGATCGGCTCGGCCAGTGGCTATCACCCTGTGACCTTCGGCTATCTGGCCGGCGAGATCTTCCGCCGCGTCGATGGCCGGACGATGGGAACAGCCCTGCGCGAGGACATCGCCCAGCCGTTCGGCCTCGACCTGTGGATCGGCCTGCCCGACAGCGAGCATGACCGGACCGCCGAGCTGATGCGCCCCACGGCCTTGCCGAAGTTTGGCGAGATGAACGCCGCCGTGAAGGCCGCCTTCATGACCCCTTGGGCCGCGCCCTCGGGACGCGGAACCGACGAATGGCGGCGGGTCGAGATCCCCTCGGCCAACGGCCACGCCACCGCGCCGGCCCTGGCGCGACTGATGGGCGCGCTGGCCAATGGCGGCATGCTCGACGGCAAGTCGCTGATCACCCCGGCCGGCATCAAGGCGGCGACCTTCGAGCGGATCGTCGGCCGGGATCTGGTCCTGCCCTATGAAATCAGCTGGGGCGCGGGCTTCATGCGCAATACCCCCAACTTCTATTACGGCCCGACGGCCGAGGCATTCGGCCACTCCGGCTGGGGCGGTTCGTGCGCCTTCGCAGACCCGACCTGCGGTGTTTCGGGCTCCTATGTCATGAACCGGCAGGGCAGCGCGCTGATCGGCGATGAGCGAGCCGTGCGGTTGATTCAGGCGGCCTACGCGTCGCTGTAGGGTCGGCGCTGGACGCCCCCTCCGTCATGTCGCGTATTCGCGCCATGCCATACCTCTCGCTGCGCAGGGGAGGAGAAGATCGCATCTCCTCACCCGTGAAACGGGGGAGGTGGCGCGATGCGGATACGCATCGTGACGAAGGGGGCGTCCCGGCCTATGCCACAGACGCTCTTGCCCGCTTCCACGCTCCATAGGCAAACACCGCCACCCCCAGCCAGATGAACACGAACGACAAAGCGCGAATCGGCGTGACGGACTCGCCGAGCGCCACGCCCACGCCGAACTGGATGGTCGGAGCGATGAACTGCAGGAACCCCATGGCGCTCAGCGGCATGCGGCGGGCCGACCAGGCAAACAGGGCCAGGGGCACGACGGTGGCCGGTCCAGCCAGCAGCAACAGGGTGGTCACGCCGGCCCCGCCGCCGAAGTGTCCTGCGCCCGTCGATTGCAGGTGCAGCACATAGATCAGGCCTGGGACGGCCAGATAGGCGCACTCGATGAACAGGCCCGTCTGGGCGTCGGCCTTCACCTGCTTTCGCAGGATGGCGTAGGCGCAGAAGCTGATGGCCACGCCAAGCGAGATGATCGGCAGGTGGCCCAGGGCCGCGGTCTGGATCGCCACCCCGGTCACGGCCAGGCCGATGGCGATGGCGCCCTCGCGACTGATCCTCTCGCGAAACAGGATTGCGCCCGCCGCCATGTTCATCAGCGGGTTGATGTAGTAGCCAAGACTGGTCTCGATCACGTGGCCAGCGTTGACCGCGAACACGTAGATCGACCAGTTGATGAAGATGGCCGCCGTCGAGCAGGCCAGGATCAGCAGGGTCTTGGGCTGGCGCAGCACCGCCATCACCTGCCCGGCCTGTTTGGCCAGCAGCACGGCCATGAACGCCCAGGGCGCGGCCCACAGGGTGCGGTGCGCGATCATCTCCCACGAGCCGACGCCCAGGATCGACAGCAGGTGGAAATACAGCGGCAGAAAGCCCCACAGCATGTAGCAGCCCACGGCGGCGATTACGGCTGTCCGGGCTTCGTCCGGGCTCTTGCTCAAGTCCGCCGACATGGCGCTGGTCCTTCAATCACAAACGAATAAGGCTCCCGGGACCTGATGTCCCGGGAGCCCTGAAATCGTCCACCCGCTTGTTGCGCTTTACACTTTTGATTTAGAGCCCTTTAGGCCGGGAGTTTCTGCTTGATCAGACCCTTGTCATGCAGAAGCTGCGCGATCTGCACGGCGTTCAGCGCCGCGCCCTTGCGAAGATTGTCGGCCACGCACCACAGCACGATGCCGTTCTCGACGGTCGGGTCGGTGCGGATGCGCGAGACATAGACCGGGAATTCGCCGGCGCTTTCCTTGGGCGTCATGTAGCCGCCGTCCTCGCGCTTATCGATGACTTCGACGCCATCGGCTTCGCGCAGGATTTCGCGGACGTCGTCCTCGTCGAGCGGGGTTTCGAACTCGATGTTCACCGCCTCGGCGTGGCCGACCATGACCGGCACCCGAACGCAAGTGGCGACCAGCTTGATCGACGGATCCAGGATCTTCTTGGTCTCCGCCATCATCTTCCACTCTTCCTTCGTGAAGCCGTCCTCCATGAAGGTGTCGATGTGGGGGATGACGTTGAAGGCGATCTGCTTGGTGAACTTCTTGGGCGGCGGCGCGCCAAGGACGAAGACGCCCTTGGTCTGCTCCCACAGCTCGTCCATGCCTTCCTTGCCCGCGCCCGACACCGACTGGTAGGTCGAGACGACGACCCGCTTGATCTTGGCTTCAGCGTGCAGGGGTTTCAGCACCACCACCAGCTGCGCGGTCGAGCAGTTGGGGTTGGCGATGATGTTCTTGGGCATCTTCAGAACAGCGTCGGGGTTCACCTCCGGCACCACCAGCGGCACGTCCGGATCCATCCGGAAGTGGCTGGAATTGTCGATGACGATCGGACCGGCCGCGCCGATCTTCTCGCCCCATTCCTTGGAAATGGCGCCGCCTGCGCTCATCAGCACGATGTCGACCGTGCTGAAGTCGAACTGGGCCAGGTCTTCGCATTTGAGGATCTGGTTGCCGAACGAGACCTCGACACCAAGGGATTTGCGGCTGGCGATCGCGTGCATTTTCTCGACGGGGAATTTCACTTCCTCGAGGATATTGAACATCTCACGGCCAACATTGCCCGTCGCGCCGACCACGGCGACCCGGTAACCCATAGCGGTCTCCAATCTGGTAGAGCCTGCCCGTTTTCAGAATCTGAAAACGGATCAGCAGGCTCGTTTGTAAAGTTTAAAGCGTGACGGGCGCCGAAACCGGCATCCACTTTCGGCTGTCACGCTTTGAGCCCTTCGATCATGAAGGGTGGCGACCCGTTACGCCCCGAGGGGTCGATAGGCAAGGCAAGGGTTTCTATGGACGCCTACAGAACCCCCCGGGTGCGGCAATTTTTCACCAGTTCCCCGCCGCGCGCTCGCCCTTCACGAAATCGACGAACGCCCGCAGCGGCGCCGGCATGTGGCGGCGGCTGGGATAGTAGAGCAAGGGGCCGGTGAATGGCGGCAGCCAGTCGCCCAGCACGCTTTCCAGCCGGCCAGCGGCCAGATCCTCGGCGACGAACTCCTCGAACGTGGCGATCAGGCCCACGCCAGCCAAGCAGGCGCGCAGTTCAAGGTCGATGCTGGTCGAGATCAGCGGGCCGGTGGGACTGATGCGGATGACCTCGCCGGCCTTCTCGAACTCCCAGGGGTGGGTGACGCCGCTGGCGAAGCGGTGGCGGATACAGGCGTGGTCGAGCACCTCGCGCGGATGGCCCGGCCGTCCATGGACCGCGAAATAGGCGGGGGCGCCGACGACCACGAACCGCTGTGGACCCGCCAGCGGCACAGCGATCATGTCCTTCTCCATCCGCTCGTCATAGCGGACGCCCGCATCGAAGCCGGCGGCCAGGACGTCGATGAAGGTGTCCTCAGCGGTGACCTCCACGGTGATTCCTGGATGCAGGGCCATGAACCTCGGCAGCATGGCCGGCAGGGTCACCCGCGCCACCACGCTGGGGACGTTGAGGCGCAAGGTCCCGGTCGGGCTGTCGCGAAAGGCGTTGACTTCGTCCAGGGCCAGGGCGACGTCGGCCAAGGCGGGGGTCAGGCGGTCCAGCAGCTTCTGGCCGGCTTCGGTCGGCGTCACGCTGCGGGTGGTGCGGTTCAGCAAGCGCACGCCCAATCGCGCCTCCAGCCGCCGCACGGCCTCGCTCAGCGACGAGGCAGAGACGTTGCGCACACTGGCCGCGCCGCGAAAGCCCCTGGCGTGGGCCACGGCGGTGAAGGCGTCGAGATCGGCGAAGTCGGCTTGATGCATTGTGCGAAAATCCGAACAGGTTGTGCAAACTTCGTCGGATTATCGCACGGAATTTTCGGGCGCATAAGGCTCTCCACACCCCGGAGACACCCCATGAAGACGCATCAACTCGGCAAGACCGGCCCCGTCGTTTCCACCTTCGGCCTTGGCTGCATGGGCATGTCCGACATGTACGGCCCCAGCGACCGGGCCGAGAGCCTGGCTACCTTCGACGCCGCCGTGGAGCAGGGCATGACCCTGATCGACACCGGCGACTTCTACGGCATGGGCCACAACGAGATGCTGATCGGCGAGGCCCTGAAGCGCCACCGGCGCGAGGATCTGGTGCTCAGCGTCAAGACCGGCGCCCTGCGCGATCCGGCCGGCGGCTTCCTCGGCTATGACAGCCGTCCCGCCGCCCTGAAAAACTTTATAGCCTACAGCCTCAAGCGCCTGGGGGTCGACTACATCGACATCTACCGCCCCTCGCGCCTGGACCCCGACGTGCCCATCGAGGACAGCATCGGCGCCATCGCCGAGATGGTCCAGGCCGGCTATGTCCGCCATATCGGCCTGTCCGAGGTCGGCGCCGCGACCATCCGCCGAGCCGCCAAGGTGGCGCCCATCGTCGATCTGCAGATCGAGTATTCGCTGATCTCGCGCGGTATCGAAGCCGAGATCCTGCCGACCTGTCGCGAGCTGGGCATCGGGATCACCGCCTATGGCGTCCTGTCGCGCGGCCTGATCAGCGGCCACTGGACCAAGGACAGCGCTGCGGGCAGCCGTGACTTCCGCGCCATGAGCCCGCGCTTTCAGGGCGAGAACCTCGACGCCAACCTGGCGCTGGTCGAGGCCCTGCGCGCGGTCGCCGAGGCCAAGGGCGCCACCACGGCCCAGACCGCCATCGCCTGGGTGGCCTCGCGGGGGCCCGACATCGTCCCGCTGATCGGCGCCCGCCGCCGCGACCGCCTGACCGAGGCGCTGGGTGCGCTGAAGGTCTCCCTCACTCCTGCCGACCTCGCCGCCATCGAAGCGGCGGTGCCAAAGGACGCCGCCGCGGGCGAACGCTATGCCCCGGCCATGATGGCCCATCTCGACAGCGAGCGCTGATCTTGCGCGAGGCGGTGATCCGGGGCTCAACTGCGCCTCATGAGCACCGCCTCGCAGGCCCGTCCGATCAGCATCGGGATCGATCGTCCGGCGGCGGAAGTCTACGCTTTCGTCCGCTTCGAGCGCGACGCCGACATGGTGGCCCAGGATCTGGCCGCCCTGAAGGCCTTGCTCGAGACATGAAGCTGCGTGCGCCCCGCCCCGGCGACTTCGGCTGGACTGTCCAGCGGCACGGCGCGCTCTACGCCGCCGAGCAGTGCTGGGACGCGCGGTTCGAGGGGATGGTGGCGGGCGTCGTCTCCGACTTCCTCAAGACGTTCGACCCGGCCCGCGAGGCCTGCTGGATCTCCGAGCACGACGGCCAGCCCGTTGGTTCGGTAATGCTGGTCAGGGAAGACGAGACCACCGCCCGTCTGCGCGTGCTTCTGGTTGAGCCCGGCGCGCGGGGTCTGGGGGTGGGCGAGGCGCTGGTCGGCGCCTGTATCGAGTTCGCCAGAACGGCCGGCTACAGCCAGATCGTGCTCCGGACCCAAAGCAATCTTCTGGGCGCCCGTCGCCTCCATGAGCGCGCCGGCTTCGTGCTGGAAAAGGCCTGGCCTTATGACGGGTTCGGAGAAAACCTGATCTCGGAGGCCTGGCGCCTGAAGCTCTAGCGCAGGAACCATAAACTCTATCATCGGTTTGGCCATCACCCCCGGGCGCAGAGGATTGACGGACATGGCGAGCGAATTCACGGCCAAGATCGGCAATGGTGGCGAGACCCACCAGCAGGTTCCCGAAACGGGTCCGCACGACGGCGAAGGCCACCTGACCACCAATCAGGGCATCCGCGTCTCGGACAATCAGAACCAGCTGAAGAGCGGCGAGCGCGGCCCAGTGCTGCTGGAGGACTTCGTCCTTCGCGAAAAGATCTTCCACTTCGACCACGAGCGCATTCCCGAGCGCATCGTCCACGCCCGCGGCTCGGCCGCCCACGGCTTCTTCGAGCTCTTTGAATCGCTGTCGGACCTGACCAAGGCCGACATCTTCCAGCGGGCCGGCGAAAAGACGCCAGTGTTCACGCGGTTCTCCACCGTGGCCGGCGGCGCGGGCAGCGTCGATACGCCCCGCGACGTGCGCGGTTTCGCAGTGAAATTCTACACCAAGGAAGGCAATTGGGACCTCGTCGGCAACAACATCCCAGTGTTCTTTATCCAGGACGCCATCAAGTTTCCCGACCTCGTTCACGCCGTGAAGATGGAAGCCGACCGCGGCTATCCTCAGGCGGCCAGCGCCCATGACACCTTCTGGGACTTCATCAGCCTGATGCCGGAATCGACCCACATGATCATGTGGGCGATGAGCGACCGGACCATTCCGCGCTCCCTGCGCACCATCGAAGGCTTCGGCGTCCATACCTTCCGGATGGTTAACGCCGCCGGCAAGTCGACCTTCGTCAAGTTCCACTGGAAGCCCAAGCAGGGCGTCGCCTCGACGGTCTGGGACGAAGCAGTCAAGCTCGCCGGCGCCGATCCCGACTTCCACCGTCGCGACCTGTTCGAAGCCATCCAGCGCGGCGACTTCCCCGAATGGGAACTGGGCCTGCAGACCTTCGACCAGGCCTTCGCCGACAGCCTGCCCTTCGACGTGCTGGACCCGACCAAGATCATCCCCGAGGAGGTGCTGCCGATCCGCATCGTCGGCCGGATGGTGCTGGACCGCTATCCCGATAACTTCTTCGCCGAGACCGAGCAGGTCGCCTTCTGCCCGGCCAATGTGCCCCCCGGCATCGACTTCACCAATGACCCGCTGCTGCAGGGCCGGCTGTTCTCTTATCTCGACACCCAGAAAAGCCGCCTGGGTACAGCCAACTTCCACCAGCTGCCGATCAATGCGCCCAAGTGCCCGGTGATGAACTTCCAGCGCGACGGCCAGATGCAGATGGCCATCCCCAAAGGCCGCGCCAATTACGAGCCTAACAGCCTGTCTGAAACGGCCGGTGAAATCGGCGGGCCGCGCGAATGCCCGATGACCGGCTTCACGACCTTCCCATCGGCTGAAGCGGCCAACGAGCAGGGCGACAAGCTGCGGATTCGCCCCGAAAGCTTCGCCGACCACTACAGCCAGGCCCGGCTGTTCTTCCGGTCGCTCGATCCGGCCGAGCAGGCTCACCTGGCCTCGGCCCTGGTGTTCGAGTTGTCGAAGGTCGGCATCGAAGCGGTGCGGACACGCATGATGTCCAACCTGGTGAATGTCGATCCGGAACTGGCCGCACGGGTTGGCGACGGCCTGAACATGCCCGTGCCCAAGGCGTCGAAGACGGCGGCTCCGGTCCTGGATCTGGACCTGTCGCCTGCTCTGCGCATCGTCAACGGCCCGCGCGCCCCGAGCGACATCAAGGGTCACGTTATCGGTATCCTGATCGCCGACGGCTCTGACGCCAAGGCGGTCGATGCCCTGAAGGCGGCAATCGCGAAAGCCGGCGCTGTGGCCAAGGTCATCGCGCCGAAGATCGGCGGGGCCAAGGGCGCGGACGGGACCTTGATTCCGGCTGACGGCCAACTGGCCGGCACACCGTCGGTGACGGTGGACGCCATCGCCCTGGTGCTGTCCGACACCGGCTGCGCGGCCCTGCTCAAGGAAGCCGCCGCCGTCCAGTTCGTGATGGACGCCTTTGGTCACCTGAAGGCCATCGGCGCCACCGACGCGGCAAAGCCGCTGCTCGACAAGGCCGGGGTGGAGCCTGACGAGGGCTTAGTGGGTCTCGGCGATGACTTCATCGCCGCCGCCGCGCTGCGCTTCTGGGATCGCGAGCCGAAGGTTCGTATGCTGGCCTAACCTTAGACCCTCCCCCTGTGGGGGAGGAGGCGCGAAGGCGCCGGTGGGGGGAGCAGACCCACCTCGGCAAACTCCCCCCACCGACGGCTGCGCCGAGACCTCCCCCGCAGGGGGATGATTTAGCCGATCAAGTGCTCCTGCCACGCCTGCCGCAGCACTTTCTTGTCGATCTTGCCTGTCGCGGTCAGGGGCACTGACGCGAAGACCACGTCGTCGGGCGTCCACCATTTGACGATGCGCGGGGCCAGGTATTCCAGCACCTGCGCCTTGGTCACCGCCGAGCCCTCATGGGTCTCGATCACCAACAACGGTCGCTCCTCCCACTTGAGATGCGGCACGCCAATCACGGCGGCGATCTTCACGCCTGGACAGCCGACCGCGACGTTCTCCAGGTCGATGGAGCTGATCCATTCACCGCCCGACTTGATGACGTCCTTCTGGCGGTCGGTGATGCGCATGAAGCCATGCTCGTCGAGGGTGGCGATGTCGCCGGTGTCGAACCAGCCGTCGTCCTGGGCGGCGTCGCCGTCCTGGCGGAAATAGCGGCGAACGACCCATGGGCCGCGCACCTTGAGCGCGCCGGAGGTCTCGCCGTCGCGGGGCGCATCTGAACCGTCATTGGCCTCGACCTTCAGCTCGATGCCAAACTGCAGCCGGCCCTGACGGGTCCAGATCGCCTCGTCCATGGCCTCTTCGCCCAGGGCGGCGAGGGCGGGCGTCGGTGTGGCCACCACCCCGATGGGACAGGTCTCGGTCATGCCCCAGATCTGCAGGACGCTGACGCCGTAGAGGCGCTTGAAGCTCTCGGCCATGGCGCGCGGCACGGCGCTGCCACCGATCACCACGCGTTTCAGCTTGGTCGGGCTTTCGCCGTTCTTTTCCAGCCAGTCCAGATACATCGTCCAGATGGTCGGCACGCCGCCGGTGAAGGTGACGCCTTCGCCCTCGATCAGGGCGTGCAGGCTCGCGCCGTCCATCTTGTCGGCGGGCAGGACAAGCTTGGTCCCGCAGATCGGCGCGCTGAACGGCAGGCCCCAGGCGGTAGCGTGGAAGAGGCTGGAACAGGGCATCACCACGTCGAAGGCGGTGAAGCCAAAGGCGCTGTTCAGGCCCCCGGCCATGGCGTGCAGCACCACCGCCCGATGCGAATACAGCACCCCCTTGGGATCGCCCGTGGTGCCCGACGTGTAGCAAAGGAAAGCCCCGGCGTTTTCGTCGAAGCTCTCCCATCCATAGGTTCCCGCCTCGCCGGCGATCAGGGTTTCGTAGGAGATGGCGCCAATCGCTCCGGGGATCGTCCGCTCTTCGTCCGACAGCATGACAAAGGTCTTCACCGTGGTCAGTTGCGGCGCGATCCGCTCGACCAGGGCCAGGAAGTTGCGGTCGAACAACAGCACGCCGCTTTCCGCGTGGTTGATCGTGTAGATGATCTGCTCATCGAACAGGCGCGGATTGGCGGTGTGCAGCACGGCGCCGATCCCGGGCACAGCGTAGAACAGCTCCAGGTGCCGGTGGGTGTTCCAGGCCAGGGAGGTGACCCGGTCGCCGGCCTTGACGCCCAGGCGCACCAGCGCGTGAGCCAACTGGGCCGATCGCCGCCCAAGCCCGGAATAGTTGTAGCGCCAGACCGGCTCGTCGATCAGCTTGGAGACGATCTCGCGCGCGCCGTGGGCCTGGGCTGCGTAGGTCAGGATGCCGCTGATCATCAGCGGCGTGGTCTGCATCAGGCCCGGTAACATACGCGGCGCTCCCTTTTGTTGTTGGGGTCAGCCTAGGGCGTGAAACGGGTGTTGGGGAAGGGGATCAAAGATCCTCCCCCTACCGGGGGAGGTGTCGCCGTGGGCGACGGAGGGGAAATGACGGCCCAGTCATTGCCGACTTCCCCCTCCGGCCTTCGTCCGCCTCCCCCACTAGAGCCCTTTCCGACCTGATGGCTTCTTCAGGGTCGGGCGAAAAGGGCTCTAAATCAGAAGTTTAGAGCATTTTTCGATCCGATAACCGTTTCACACTTATCGGAAAATGCTCCAAGGGGAGGATTGCTCAGAGCCTCTTCAGCACCGCGTCGCCCATTTCCACCGTCGACAGCGAACCGCCCAGATCCCGGGTCCGCGCCCCGCCGTCCAGCGCCGCCTTGACCGCCGCCAGCAGCTTGTCGGCGGTCTCGGCCTGACCCAGCGACCAGCGCAGGGCCATCTCGAAAGACAGGATGGCGGCCAGCGGATTGGCGACGCCCTTGCCGGCGATGTCGGGGGCTGAGCCGTGGATCGGCTCGTACAGGCCAGGCTTGCCGGGCGCGCCCAGCGCCGCTGAGGGCAGCATGCCCAGCGAGCCGGTCAGCATGGCCGCAGCGTCCGACAGGATGTCGCCGAACAGGTTGTCGGTGACGATGACGTCGAACTGCTTGGGCGCGCGGACCAGCTGCATGGCGCAGTTGTCGGCCAGGATGTGCTCCAGCTGGACGTCGGCATATTCGCGGGCGTGCAACTCGGTGACGACCTGTTTCCACAGCAGGCCCGACTCCATAACGTTGGATTTCTCGGCCGAGGCGACGCGGTTGGTGCGGCCCCGAGCCAGCTCGAAGGCGACGCGGGCGACGCGTTCGATCTCGGCGGTCGTATAGACCTGGGTGTCGACGCCGCGCTTCTGACCGTTACCGAGGTCCTCGATGCCGCGCGGTTCGCCGAAATAGACGCCGCCCGTCAGCTCACGGACGAACATGATGTCCAAACCCGAGACCAAATCGCGCTTCAGGCTGGAGGCGTCGGCCAAGGCTTCGAAACAGTAGGCCGGACGCAGGTTGGCGAACACGTCCATGGCTTTGCGCAGGCCCAGCAGGCCGGCTTCCGGGCGCAGGTGGCGCGGGGCGCTCGCCCATTGCGGGCCGCCGACGGCGCCCATCAGCACCGCGTCGCTGGCCAGGGCGCGGCCCTTGACCTCGTCGGTCAGCGGCGTGCCGTGGGCGTCATAGCTGGCGCCGCCATAGATGGCCTCCTCGACCACGAGGTCCGGCGTGAGCGCGGCCGCCACGCGGCGCACCTCCCCGCAAACCTCGGGACCGATCCCGTCGCCGGGCAGCAGGAGAAGCGTGGACATCGGAAGGCTTCCTAGATTTCGCGGTAGGCGGAAACGTCGAACGAGGACATGCGGCGCTCGCCCATGCCCAGCCCGGGCCAGCAGGCGCGCCACGCGGCCATGTGCGGGCTGGCGCGGTGGAAGGCCAGGGCCGCTTCGTCGACGAAATGCTCATAGACCCGGATCAGGCCCGGATCGAGCGGGTCTTCGGTCAAGGCGTAGTCCAGGCAGCCCGGCTCGGCGCGGCTGTTCTCGACCTGGGCCCGCAGATGCGGCCGCAGATCGGCCAGGCGCTCGGGCGGCAGGCGGACGGCGCCGGCCAGGATGATGGTCATGGGTAGGGGTCTCCCGGCTGCAACGCCGTGCGTCCTTCGAGGCTCAGCTTCGCTTCGCACCTCAGGATGAGGATATCAGCAAGACACACCTCATCCTGAGGCGCCGGCGCAGCGGGCCTCGAAGGACGCAATGCGCTCACAGCTCCAGCCACGGTTGGCCAATCGCCCGTTTGCTCTCGAACAGGTCGATATCGCCGCCGTGCATCAGCGTCTCGCCGATGAAGTCCAGGCCGCGCAGCATCTTGTCCTTGCGGATCGGGTCGATGTCGAAATGGAAGGTCTGGCCTGAGGGCGAGATCACCGTCTGGGCTTCCAGGTCGATGCTGACCATGTGGTTGCCGCCGAGCGCCTCGTCCATCAGGACGGCGATCTCGTCGGGCGCCAGCACCACCGGCAGCAGGCCGTTGTTGAAGCAGTTGTTGTTGAAGATGTCGGCAAAGCTGGTCGAGATCACGCACATGATCCCAAAATCCATCAGGGCCCACGGAGCGTGCTCGCGCGAGGAGCCGCAGCCGAAATTGTCGCCGGCGATCATCACGCTGGCGCCCTTGTACTCTGGCCGATTGAGCACGAAGTCGCTGATCGGATTGCCCTCGCCGTCGAAGCGGAAGTCATAGAACAGGCCCTTGGCCAGACCCTCGCGCTCCACGGTCTTGAGGAACTGCTTGGGAATGATCTGGTCGGTGTCGATATTGGCCAGCGACAGCGGAACGGCGCGGCCGTCGAGGCGGGTGAAGGCCTGCATGACAGCGTCTCCTAGTTCGTTAGGGTCTGGGTGATAGCCCAGCGTTCATGGGTTGCGGAGCCGGCGGGCTCCGGCGTCACGACGGATTGATAGCAGTCGGCCTTGCGGATGAAACCGTTACGGGTGTCGATCTCGAAGCGACAGCCCTTGGTCGCCTCCACCTTGGCCACCTCCGGGCCGGGCCTGACCAACTCGGCCGAGACGTCCTTGCCCGTCATCTGCTTGACCGTCTGGACGCCCAGCACCATGGCCGATTCAGGGTCGATGAATTCTTTCCAGGTCACCAGCGCCCGCCCAGCCTTGTCGTCATAGCTGTCCAGGACGACAGAACCCTTCAGCTTCACGCTGCCACTGCCAAGGGGGCTGGCCTGCTCGCCGTCATAGGTCTGCGGCTCGCCGACCTTGAGGCCCAGATTGTAGCCGATGGACAGGTAGCTCTGTTCCTTGAGCATCAGGTTGGCGGCGCCCTCCGCCGACATCGTCGCGAACGTCTTCTCGGCCATGGCGCCCATTTGCGGCGACACGCTCTGGGCGAAGGCGATCAATCGAGCCTTCGTGGCCTCGGCGTCGATCAGCTTGATCGGGCGCAGGCTCTCGTCGGCCAGATACGAGATCTCGGCGGGCAGGGTTGCAGACAGTATGGGCAGGATCTCGGGGGTCGACGCCGTCCGGTCGAGCACCTTCAGTGTGACCTTGTAAGTCTCGGCCTTCTCGTCGAAACCGATGGTCGCCAGCGAGCGGGTCTCCACCCAGGCGCTCTCGGTCTTGCCATTGAGCGTCTTGGCCTTGGTATGACGCACGGTCTGCTCGACGCGGGACGGAGTCGGAATGTCGAGCGGCATCTCGTGAACGCCCTGATCAGCGGCCAAGGCGGGACCTGTCGCGCCTAACAGGGCGACGATGGCGAGGCAAACCGCGCGCATCAGACGGTCTCCTCCAGGAAGGTTCGCACATCCACCAGATGCCCGGCGATGGCCGCCGCAGCCGCCATGGCGGGGGAGACCAAATGGGTGCGGCCGGCGCGGCCCTGGCGGCCTTCGAAATTGCGGTTGCTGGTCGAGGCGCAGCGTTCGCCCGGCTGCAGCTTGTCGGGGTTCATGGCCAGGCACATCGAGCAGCCGGGTTCCCGCCAGTCGAAGCCTGCGGCCTTGAAGATGGCGTCCAGGCCTTCCTCTTCGGCCTGTTCCTTCACAAGGCCCGAGCCCGGCACGACCATGGCGGTGACGTGGTCGGCGACCAGGCGACCGTGCAGGAAGGCTTCCTGCACCACGGCGGCGGCGGCGCGCATGTCCTCGATCCGGCTGTTGGTGCACGAGCCGATGAAGACGCGGTCGATGCGGGCCTCGCTGATCGGCTGGCCGGCGCTCAACCCCATATAGTCCAGAGCCCGGCGAGCGGCGGCGCGCTTGTCGGGGGTGGCGAAGCTTTCCGGATCGGGAACAGTGCCGGTCACCGGGATGACGTCCTCGGGGGATGTGCCCCAGGTCACCATCGGAACCAGCGCCGAGCCGTCGATGGTCACGGTGCGGTCGAAGACGGCGTCCGGATCGGTGAAGAAGCTCTTCCAGTGGCTGCGGGCCATCTCCCAGGCCGCGCCCTTGGGGGCGGCGGGCTTGCCCTGGATATAGGCGAAGGTTTTGTCGTCGGGCGCGATCAGGCCAGCCTTTGCGCCGCCCTCGATGGTCAGGTTGCACAGGGTCATGCGGCCTTCCATCGACAGGGCCGAGATGACCTCGCCGGCGAACTCGATGACATAGCCGGTGCCGCCGGCGGTGCCGATCTCGCCGATCACGGCCAGGGCGACGTCCTTGCCGGTGACGCCGGGACCCAGCTGCCCGTCGACGCGGACCAGCATGTTCTTCGACTTCTTCTGGCGCAGGGTCTGGGTGGCCAGGACGTGCTCGACCTCGGAGGTGCCGATGCCGTGAGCCAGGGCCCCGAAGGCGCCGTGGGTCGAGGTGTGGCTGTCGCCGCAGACGATGGTCATGCCCGGCTGGGTGCGGCCCTGCTCGGGACCCACCACGTGGACGATGCCGTTGCGGATATCGCCCATCGGGAAGAACTGGATGCCGTTGTCGGCGACATTGCGGGCCAGGGTCTGCAGCTGCAGCCGCGCCTCTTCGTCGGCCACGGCGTCGACGCCCAAGGCCTGGCCTTCGGTCGGGATATTGTGGTCGGCCACCGCCAGGGTGCGGTCGGGACGGCGCACCTTGCGACCAGCCGCGCGAAGGCCGGCGAAGGCCTGCGGGGTCGTGACCTCGTGGATCAGGTGCAGGTCGATATAAAGGATCGCCTCGCCATCGGCTTCGCTGACGACGTGGGCGTCCCAGATCTTGTCATAAAGGGTTTTGCCGGACATGGCGGGGATATAGGGCGGATCGTGCGCCGAAATCCAGTCCCGGGCCGGTCGCGCGACAATTTCTTGCCGGATGTGGCTTCGTCGCCGGAATAGGGGGCGCCAAGACTGAGGGCGCGCGTTTGCGGCGCGCCCTCGTATCGCTTTGAGTCCAGTGACGTGGAACGCCAGCTGAATCGGGCCACCCCCTGAGAGGGAGCGGTCTAAAAGCCCGTCGCTGAGCGGCGGGGGTGAGGCAAAGGTCCTCCCGCAACGCTCGGCTGTCAAGAAGTGTGCGAACGCACTAAAGGGCGATCTCGCCCGGATTGGTCGAGAGCGTCAAAGAAAATTCCGCAAAGAAAAAGGCCCCGGCGTTTCCACCGGGGCCTCGTTCAAATCTTCGAGCGATACGCCTATTCGGCGGCGCCCTTTTCCTTGCGGACGGTCTGGCGCTCGGCGATCCGGGCCGACTTGCCGCGACGATCGCGCAGGTAGTACAGCTTGGCGCGACGGACGACGCCGCGACGCTTGACTTCGATGCTTTCGATGTTCGGCGAGAGCAGCGGGAACAGACGCTCCACGCCTTCGCCGAACGATATCTTGCGGACCGTGAAGCTCTCATGGATGCCGGCGCCGGCGCGGGCGATGCAGACGCCCTCGTAGGCCTGAACGCGTTCGCGTTCGCCTTCCTTGATCTTCACGTTGACGCGCAGGGTGTCGCCGGCCTGGAAGTCGGGGATCGCCCGGACGGCCAGCAGACGCGCAGATTCTTCCTGCTCGAGTTGCTTGATGATGTTGATAGCCATGTCTCAGTCTCCTTTGGGCTTACCCGTTTTCGGGCCGCCTTTTGCCTGTTGATTGGCGAGATGCGCTTCCCAAAGATCGGGCCGCCGCTCGCGTGTCGTCTCTTCACGCATACTGTTCCGCCACTGGGCCACCCGCTTGTGGTCGCCTGATAGCAGCACCTCGGGGATATCCAGCCCTTCGAACGTCCGCGGTCTCGTATATTGCGGATGCTCGAGGAGACCGTCCTCGAAGCTTTCTTCCAGCGTGCTCTCGATGTTCCCCAGAACACCCGGGGCAAGTCGAACGCACGCCTCGATCACGACCATCGCCGCCGCCTCGCCACCGGCGAGCACCGCGTCTCCGACCGAGACCTCCTGGAACCCCCGGGCGTCGAGCACCCGTTGGTCCACCCCCTCGAAACGGCCACACAGGACGATGATCCCGGGCGCCTCGCTCCATTGCCGAACACGCGCCTGGGTCAGGGGTCGACCCCGGGCGCTCATGTACAAAAGCGGCCGCCCACCGACCTCCACGCTGTCCAGCGCGGCGGCGATGACGTCCGCTTTGAGTACCGCTCCCGCGCCGCCACCCGCAGGGGTGTCGTCGAGGAAGCCGCGCTTATCCTTGGAAAAGGGCCGAATGTCCAGTGTTTCCAATCGCCACAGGTCCTGCTCCTTCCAGGCGGTCCCGATCATCGAGACGCCGAGAGGGCCGGGAAAAGCCTCGGGGAACATGGTCATGACGGTGGCGGTGAACGGCATGGGCGCTGTTTAACGCCGCGCGAGACGCCCGGCGAGTGGGATTGTCGAAGCGCCGCAAGGCGCCGGGGACGTCTTCACCATGCTCGTTGGGGGCTTGTTCACCCTCCTTTGGCAGGGTGAGGGCTCAAAATCGCCCGGACTCCGTCATGACCGCTCAACGCCGCCTCATACAACGCCTGCGCGACGACAATCGCGGCGCGGTGGCTGTGCAATTCGCCGTCCTGGCCCTGCCGATCACCATCCTGGCTTTCGGTCTGCTGGACATGAACCGCATCAGCATCCAGCGCCGCCAGCTGCAGGACGCCCTCGACGCCGCCACCCTGATGACCGCCCGCTCAACAGCGACCACCGACGCGGCGCTCGACACCGCGGGCGACGCGGCCTTCGCCGCGGAACTGGCCGGCCTGGGCATGACCAGCGCCAATTCCACCTTCATCGCCGGCACGGGCAACAAAGTGATCGGCAAGGCTTCGGTCACCATCAAGCCGATCATCTCCAACCTGTGGACCAAGACCGACCCGCTGGTCACCGCGACCTCGGAAGTGGTGCGCTCGGTCAACAAGCTGGAAGTCGTTCTGGTGCTGGATAACACAGGGTCCATGGGCGAGACCCTCGGATCGGGCGGCAAGAAGATCGACGCCCTGATCACCTCGTCCAAAGACCTGGTGGACACTCTCTACGCCGCCGCCGCCCGCGCGTCTGAAACCGATGCGGTGAAGATCGCGGTGGCGCCGTTCTCGATGACCGTGAATGTCGGATCGGACTATTCATCGGAGAGCTGGATTAAGCCGACGCTGCCCTCGACCTATGGAGCGGATATCTTCGCGACCTCGCAGAACCGCTTCACCATGCACACCCAGACGGCGACGAGCTGGGCCGGCTGCATCGAGAGCCGTCCAGACCCCTACGATATCACCGACACCGCGCCGAGCGACACCACGCCGGCCTCGATGTTCGTGCCGTTCTTCGCGCCCGACGAGCCGGACGACAACACAGTCAACTACCCGTCGTCCGGATCGAAATATCGCGACGCCCGCACTAGGAGCGGTGGCGAGATCTACAACAACTGGATCACCGACGATAAGTCCAATTCGAACGACTGGTTCACGCGTCAGGGCGAAGTCGCCAAATACGCCTCCGGAAACAAGTCAAAAGTCATCAGCGAGGCCAAGAACGACACGAAATACGGCCCCAACGCCGGCTGTGGCATCACCAGCGTGCTGCGGATGACCAATGTCCGCACCAGCGCAGGCGCGACCACGGTCAAGGACAAGCTTGACGACATGGTCGCCACCGGAAACACCAACGTCGCCATGGGCACGATCTGGGGCTGGCACATGATTTCGCCCAACGCCCCGTTCGCCGACGGCTCGGCCTACGGAACCAAGAACGTCAGCAAGATCATAGTTCTGCTCACGGACGGCGACAATGTGATGAGCGAGACCAACAACCCCAACGACTCCACCTACAGTGGGTATGGCTATGTGTGGCAAGGGCGGCTTAAGAACGCTTCCAATATGAGCTTGGGCATCGGCGCGACAGCGACAAACCGACGGGACGCCATGGACAGTCGGCAGACCAAGACCTGTACAAACGCCAAGGCCAAGGGCGTCATCATCTACAGCATCGGCGTGGGTGTTTCAGCCCACTCCAAGGTCGTCCTGCAGGGCTGCGCCTCGGCGGCGGACAAGTATTACGACGTCACCAACTCAGCTCAGCTTTCGGCCGTATTCGACGCCATCGCCGGCTCGATCCAGAACCTGCGCATCGCCAAGTAGCAGGCTGGAGTCCTCTCCCCAGAGGAAGAGGGAGATCTCAAGCCAGCTTGATCTCGCGCAGGCGCTGCTGCAGGAACTCGTCGGCGGTGATCGATTGCGGATAGCGGTCGGGATTCTCGGCCGTGACGCAGGCCGGCAAGGTCTTGATCTCGTAGTCTGACGCAAAGTGCAGGAAGAACGGCGTCGAATAGCGCGCCACGCCGCTACGTTCCGGCGGCGGATTGACAACCCGGTGCTGGGTCGAGGGCAGGACGTGGTTGGTCAGGCGCTCCAGCATGTCGCCGATATTGACCACCAGGCAGCCGGGAGGCGGGTTGATCGGCAGCCACCGGCCATCACGGTCCAGAACCTCCAGCCCGCCCTCTTCGGCCCCAATCAGGAGGGTGATGGTGTTGATGTCGCCGTGGGCCCCGGCCCGCACGCCGGCGACGTCCAGCGGGATCGGCGGATAGTGCAGCAGGCGCAGCACGCTGTTGCCGTTCTCGATGGTCGGCGCGAAAAAACTTCGTTCAAGCTTAAGGTAGGTGGCGATCGCCTCCAGCACCTTGCCGCCCACGCGGTCGAGCGCGTTGTAGAGCCAGCTGACATCATGCTTGAAGGCAGGGATCTCGGCTGGCCAAACATTGTCGGCCATGGTGGCGCGGAAGCGGTGGCCGGGCGGCAGGTCGCGGCCCATGTGCCAGAATTCCTTCAGGTCGTAATGGGCGGCGCCCTTGGCGGTCTCGACGCCGAATGGGATGTAGCCGCGTGCGCCGCCCTTGATCCCGGCATATTGCTTCTTGATATCGACGGGCAGGGCGAAGAAGGCCTTGGTGTCGGAGATGGCAGCGTCGATGCGGGCCTGATCCAGGTCGTATTCCGACAGCACCGCGAAGCCATAGCGCTCGAACGAGGCGCCAAGCGCCTGGGCGAAGCCGGAGAAGTCCTTGTGATAGAGCGTGAAAGAGACCGGTTCGATCGCGGACGTGGACACGGGGGCTTAGCCTTCGGAAAGTCTGTCTGGAACTAGTAAGTCGCGACTTACTACACCGGGAACACGCTCGAGCGAAGACCCGTTCATCGCCGTGTCATGTCGATGATGGAACTTGACCATGAGCCGGGCGTTTGCCCTCTCGACGATCAAGCGTGACTGCACGCACAGAAAAAACACGGAAGACGATGGCCATGATGAAAAAGACCGCACTTGTAGCGTTGCTCATGGGCGCCGCCGCCCTGACCGCCTGCACCACCACCGACCCCTATACCGGCATGCCGGTTCGCAACAACACCGGCACGGGCGCCCTGAGCGGCGCTGGCGTCGGCGCGGTGCTGGGCTATCTGACCAACACCAATTCGGGCGAACAGGGCCGCAAGAACGCCCTGATCGGCGCGGGCATCGGCGCCCTGGCCGGCGGCGCGGTCGGCAATTACATGGACCGCCAGCAGGCCGACTTCCGCCGCAGCCTGGAAGGCTCGGGCGTCATGATCCGCCGCAACGGCGACCAGATCATTCTGGTCATGCCCAGCGACGTGACCTTCGCCGTCGACCAGTCCGACGTGCAGCCGCAGTTCACCCGCGTGCTGGATGACGTGGCCCGCACCCTGAACGCCTATCCGCAGACCACCATCGACGTGGTCGGCCATGCCGACTCCAGCGGCCCCGACGCCTACAATCAAACCCTGTCGGAGCGCCGCGCCAGCTCGGTCGCCGGCTATATGACCGGCCCTGGCCGTGTTCTGCCTGACCGGATCTTCGTGGCCGGCATGGGCGAGCGTCAGCCGGTCGCCGACAATGGCACGGCGGAAGGCCGCAGCCAGAACCGCCGGGTCGAGATCGTTCTGCGTCCGATCACGCAGTAGGGCCGGCCCTAAATCCTCCCCCTAGCGGGGGAGGTGTCGGCGAAGCCGACGGAGGGGGAAGTCCTGCCGACCCATGGCGGCCTTCCCCCCTCCGACCTTCGCTCACCTCTCCTAGCGGGGAGGATCTCCTGCCGCCTACTCCGCCCCTTCCCGTTCCGCCCGCTCCCGAAGCTCCTGCTCCAGGCTCGCCGTATCCCACGCCCCGCCGGCGTCGCCTGGCCGCATACGCGACAGGTCGGCGGCCAGCAGACGGTCCATGGTCTTGGCGGCGTCGCGCGAGGCCAGGATATAGGCCTCTTCCTGGCCCCACATCGGGCGCAGGTCCTCGAAGGTTCGCCGGTCGTGCCGGCGGAAGAACGACGCGGCCCGATGAGCGAGGTGGGCGCGGAAGCCCAGCTTCAGCAAGGCTGTCTGGCCCAGAGCCAGCGCCGACTCGAAGGTCTCGCGCTCCACCGCGTCGGCCCCGTTGGCCAGCAGGTCATAGGCGTGGCGGCGGTCCCAGGCCCGGGCTAGGATCACCAGATCGGGGAAGGCCTTGCGGGCCGTCTCGACCAGTTCAACGGTCTTCTCCCGATCGTCCAGGGCCACGATCAGCATGCGGGCCCGCTCGATGCCGGCGGCGCGTAGCAGGTCCATCCGCGTGGCGTCGCCATAGTGCACCCGCCGTCCGAAGCGGCGCAGCAGGTCGATCTGCTCGATATCGCTGTCCAGAACCGTTGAGCGAAAGCCGTTGGCGGTCAGCAGGCGGGCGATGATGATGTCGGGCTCGCCGTCCTCGAAGTCGCCGGTCTCGGGCGTGACGTCGGCGATGGCGGCGTCCATGGCCGCGGCGACCCGCTCATAGATGATCATGGCCAGTGGCGTCAGGGCCATGGAAACCGCAACGGCCGCAGTCAGCAGCGCCGCCAGCGTCTCGCCGATTACACCCGCGCCCACGGTAAAGGTCAGCAGGACGAAGGCGAACTCGCCGCCCTGGGCCAGGGCCGTGGCCACCGCGGCCGCCCCGCGCAGGGGCGCGCCGAACAGCCGGGCCAGGCCCAGCATGACCAAGAACTTCAGCGCCATCAGGCCCAGAACCAGTCCGATCAGGGTGAGGGGCTGGCCGGCGATCAGCGGCAGGTCGACGCCCGCGCCCACGGTGATGAAGAACAGACCCAGCAAAAGCCCCCGGAAGGGCTCGATGTCGGTTTCCAGCTCACGCCGGAACTCGCTCTCGGCCAGCACCACCCCGGCCAGAAAGGCCCCGAGCGCCGGCGACAGCCCGACCATCTGCATCAGGCTGGCGACCCCGACCACGATCAGCAGGGCGGAGGCGGTGAAGATTTCGCGCAGCCGCGCCTTGGCGATGAACCGGAACAGCGGCCGTACCAGATAGCGCCCGCCACCGACCACGGCGCCGACGGCGGCGAACACCGACAGGCCCTGGGCCCAGATCGGCAGGTGGGCCATCAGGCTGACGCCGTGGCCGGCGTCGGCGCCGTGGGTCGGCGGCGCAATGGTGGCCAACAGGGGCAGCAAGGCGAACATCGGAATGACCGCCAGATCCTGCAGCAGCAACACCCCGAAGGCCGCCCGGCCCACGGGGCCCTGCCGTAGTCCCTTTTCGTCGAGAGTCTGGAGTACGATGGCCGTCGACGACATAGCCAGCACCAGACCGACCGCCAGCGCCGTCTGCCACGGCAGGCCCAGCAGCATGGATACGCCCGCCACGCTCAACGCCGTACCGACCACCTGGGCGCCGCCCAGGCCGAAGATCGCCTTGCGCATGTCCCACAGGGTGGAGGGTTGGACCTCCAGCCCGATCAAGAACAGCAGGATGACCACGCCGAACTCGGCGAACTGCATCACGTCGGCCTGGGCGCCGATCAGCGACAGGGCGTGCGGTCCGATAACGACGCCGGCGATCAGATAGCCGAGCACCGAGCCCAGGCCGAGCCGCTTGGCTATCGGCACCGAGATCACTGCCGCGCCGAGATAGAACAGAGTCTGGGTGAGGAAGGATTGCATGCTCAGACCTCCGTCTTGCTCGAGGCGGCGGGGGCAGGCAGCAGCGAGGCGATCCGCGCCTTATAGCGCTCGGCTTCGGTTTTCAGCGCCCCGTCGTCCTTTACCGCCGCGCCATGCACGACGAAGGGCGTCTCCCAGGCCATGCCGCACAGGTGGGCCGTCTGCTCCAGCGGCCGCAGGAAGTCGTCCATCGAAAAGCGGTTATAGCCGTGCGCGTGATAGGCCTTGGCGCTGGCCCCGGTGGTGCAGGCGACGAACAGGCGCTTGCCTTGCAAGGCCGTCCCGTCGTGGCCATAGGCGAAGCCGTGCAGCCACACCAGATCCAGCCACTCCTTCATCAGCGCCGGGGTCGAATACCAGTAGAGCGGGAACTGCAGGGCGATGACGTCATGCGCCACCAGGGCCGCCTGCTCGGTCTCGATATCGATCGCGAAGTCCGGATAGGTCTCGTACAGGTCGCGAAAGGTGACGCCGGACAGACCCTTGGCGGCCTTGGCCAGGGCGCGATTGGCGCGAGAGCGTTCAAGCGCGGGATGCGCCAGGACCAGCAGCACGCCAGAGGTGGCGGCGGCCCGGGGGCCAGTGGTAGCGTCAGGGCTCAAGGGGCGCCTCCGGGCGTCGGAATTTTATTCATCAAGGCTTGAATTTCAGTGGCCGCCGGGCGAGACCCTTCGCCAAATATCGGCAGGCCAAAGGCTGGTGACGGAGGATCCATGGTCGACAAGGTGCAGAAAGACGCGGTCGAGGCCCTTTCGGGGCTGCTCTTCGACGGCATGACCATCATGGCCGGAGGCTTTGGCCTCTGCGGCATTCCGGAAAACCTTATCGCGGCGATCCGCGAGACGGGGGTCAAGGACCTCACGGTCGTCTCCAACAATTGCGGCGTCGATGGCTTTGGTCTGGGAATCCTGCTGGAGAACCGCCAGATCAAGAAGATGATTTCGTCCTATGTGGGGGAGAACAAGCTGTTCGAACAGCTCTACCTCAGCGGCGAGTTGGAACTGGAGTTCAATCCGCAAGGTACCCTCGCTGAACGCATTCGCGCCGGCGGCGCGGGCATTCCGGCCTTCTTCACCAAGACCGGTGTCGGAACCCTGGTCGCCGAGGGCAAGGAAGTCCGTGACTTCGACGGCGAGCTCTATGTGATGGAGCGCGGTCTGGTCGCCGACCTGTCGATCGTCAAGGCCTGGAAGGCCGACGCCGAGGGCAATCTGATCTACCGAAAAACGGCTCGAAACTTCAATCCGATGATGGCCACGGCCGGCAAGGCCTGCGTCGTCGAGGTCGAGGAAATCGTCGCCGTCGGCGCGCTCGACAAGGATAACATCCACACCCCCGGCATCTATGTCGATCGGTTGCTGAAAGGGGCGAAGTTCGAAAAGCGCATCGAGCGGGTTACCACCCGCCAGAAGGAAGGTGTCTAATGGCCTGGACCCGTGACGACGTCGCCGCCCGCGCGGCCAAGGAACTGCGCGACGGCTTCTATGTAAACCTCGGGATCGGCATCCCGACCCTGGTGGCTAACCACATCCCCGAGGGCATGAGCGTAACGCTGCAGAGCGAGAACGGTATGCTGGGCATGGGACCTTTCCCCTATGAGGGTGAAGAGGACGCCGACCTGATCAACGCCGGCAAGCAGACGATCACCGAGCTGGAGTCCAGCTCGTACTTCTCGTCGGCCGACAGCTTCGCGATGATCCGCGGCGGCCACATCGCTCTTTCCATCCTGGGCGGCATGCAGGTGGCCCAGAACGGCGACCTGGCCAACTGGATGGTGCCTGGCAAGATGGTCAAGGGCATGGGCGGGGCCATGGACCTCGTCGCCGGCGTGAAGCGGGTGGTCGTGGTCATGGACCACTGCGAGAAATCGGGCGCCCCCAAGCTGCTGACCCGCTGCTCGCTGCCGATCACTGGCGCCGGCGTGGTCGATCTGCTGATCACTGAACTGGGCGTCTTTGAGATCAATCGTGGCAAGACGCCTGTGCGCCTCATCGAGCTGGCGCCGGGCGTCACGGTCGACGAGGTCACGGCCAAGACGGAAGCGGCCTTGGAGGTCGCGATCTAGCCAAGGCTGGCTGGCCATAGTTTGGCGAATACTCCGGAAGACTTACGCGGCGCGCATCGAAAGGTGCGCGCCATTTCCGCTTGAGGATTCAGGCGAGCCAGCGCTGCGCACAAACGAAAACGACCTCCCGAAGGAGGTCGTTCCGAATCTTGGGTGCGGGGACAGGATTTGAACCTGTGACCTTCAGGTTATGAGCCTGACGAGCTACCGGGCTGCTCCACCCCGCGGCGAAGTTGGTAGTATGGTGATCGTGGGTAGGGTTGGACT
>NZ_JAFCSZ010000023.1:0-65877 GCF_049895765.1 Caulobacter sp. DWR1-3-2b1 | reverse complement strand
GAGCGCACCTTCGCCTGGCTCGGCCGAAACCGCCGCCTGGCCAAGGACTTCGAGAAGACCCTCGACAGCTCAACGGCATGGCTCTTCATGGCATCGGTCCAGCTCATGACCCGAAGGCTTGCAACCCTCTGATCACAATCAGAAACATTATGGGTCAGACTCTAATCCACCCTTACGTGTACCTAAAGTCGATCTAGCTCATAGTTAAAACTCAGTCATGACGATTCCATAAACTCATATCGGGCTCGGAAACACTTCATCAACCAGAGATAAGGCAGCCTCTTCGCTGGGTACGACCGAGTCCTGCGGACTTTAAACTGGTCGTGATTGGGGGCGAGCGGGATGGACCTGAAGTCGTTGTCCGTTCTCGTCGTCGACGACAACGCCAACATGCGCAAGATCCTGGCGGCGATCCTGAAGGCCTTCGGTATTCGCGACATTCAGGAGGCTGAGGACGGCCTGCAGGCGCTGCGCATCCTGAACGCCCGCGAAATCGACATCATCTTCACCGACCTGATGATGCAGCCGGTCGATGGCCTGGCTTTCATCAGGTGGATCCGCGCCTCGCCCGCCAGCCCCTGCCCCTATGTGCCGATCGTGATGATCACCGGACACGCCACCAAGCGCAGCTTGGACGAGGCGCGCATCGCCGGCGTCACCGAATTCCTGGCCAAGCCGCTGAACGCGCGCGGGGTCATGCATCGCCTCAACGAGGTAATCAACAATCCCCGCGTCTTCGTTCGGGTAGGAGAATATTTCGGTCCCTGTCGCCGTCGCCGGATCGATCACGAGTTCGCAGGCCAGGAACGGCGTGGCGGCGAGCAAGAGGCTCCCGCAGACATTCAGTACGCTCCCGAAGACGTTTACTAGCGCTCAGGTCCGACAGGTGCTGGCATTGGCGCGGGGTTCGCCCGGACGACCGCCAACCCAGGCTCTTGGCGCGCCGTTCCGCATGAACACTACATAACGAGCAGATCGGGGAGCGTTCAGGCGGAAGGTGGCTTTATGGCTCCACTAGACCGCCCTCCCCGGCGATCGCCAGTTAAAAGGTTTTCGCCATGAAGCGCCTCCTGCTCTCGCTCTCCGCTCTGGCCATCGCCTCGGCCGCTCCCCTGGCCGCCCAAGCCGCTCCGTGGCAGTCGGTCAACCAGCGCCAAGCCAATCTGGACCGTCGCATCGACCAAGGTGTTCGCAGCGGCCAGATCACCCGCCCGGAAGCACAGCGCCTGCGCGGCGAATTCCGCAGCCTTAACCGCCTGGAAGTCCAGTACCGTCGCAGCGGCGGCGGCCTGTCGATGCAGGAACGCCGCGACCTGGACCTGCGCTTCGACCGTCTGAGCCAGCCCATCTATGTCCAGAAGCACGATCGTCAGGATCGTGACCGTCACGACCGCGATGGTCGCCACGACGGCCGTCACGGCTAAGCCTTTCACCAAGGCTGAAATAGAAAACGCCCCGGAGATCACTCTCCGGGGCGTCATCTTGTGTTGGTATCTGTCGAAGGATCAGACGCCGTGGGCCAGGATCGCCAGCAGCAGCAAAGCCACAATGTTGGTGATCTTGATCATTGGGTTTACGGCGGGACCCGAGGTGTCCTTGTAGGGGTCGCCGACGGTGTCGCCGGTGACGGCGGCCTTGTGGGCCTCCGAACCCTTGGTGTGCAGGACGCCGTCCTTGTCGGTGAAACCTTCCTCGATCACCTTCTTGGCGTTGTCCCAGGCGCCGCCGCCACTGGTCATCGAGATGGCGACAAACAGGCCCGTGACGATCACACCCATCAGCATGGCGCCCAGCGAGGCGAACGCGTTGACCTTGCCGGCGATCGCCTGGATCGCGAAGAACAGCACGATGGGCGAGACGACCGGCAACAGGCTGGGCACGATCATTTCGCGGATCGCAGCCTTGGTCAGGATATCGACTGCCCTGCCGTACTCGGGCTTGACCTCATAGGTCATGATGCCGGGATTTTCGCGGAACTGACGACGAACCTCGGCCACCACGGCTTCCGCCGCACGGCCCACGGCCGTCATCGACATGCCGCCGAACAGGAAGGGCAATAGCCCCCCAAACAGCAGGCCGACCACGACATAGGGGTTGGACAGGTCGAAAGTCACCGGACCCATGCCCTCGAAGAAGCTGCCCGGCGCCGCATTGGCCGAGAAGTACTTCAGGTCCTCGGTATAGGCAGCGAACAGCACCAGGGCGCCAAGGCCAGCCGAACCGATGGCGTAGCCCTTGGTGACAGCCTTGGTGGTGTTGCCGACGGCGTCGAGCGCGTCGGTGGTCACCCGCACTTCCTTGGGCAGACCAGCCATTTCGGCGATGCCGCCTGCGTTGTCGGTGACCGGACCGAAGGCGTCCAGGGCGACGATGAAGCCGGCCAGGGACAGCATGGTGGTGGTGGCGATGGCGATGCCAAACAGGCCCGCCAGATTATAGGTCACGATGATGCCGACGATGATCGTCAGGGCCGGCAAGGCCGTGGATTCCAGCGACATGGCCAAGCCCTGGATCACATTGGTGCCGTGACCCGAGACCGAGGCTTGAGCCACCGACTTCACCGGGCGGAAGTTGGTGCCAGTGTAATACTCGGTGATCATCACGATCAAGGCGGTGACACCCAGGCCAGCCAGGCCGCAATAGAACAGGCTGTTGGCGTCGAAGGTGTGCTCGCCGACGGTGACGGCGGCCGGAACCAGTTGGTGAATCACGTACCAGACGGCCGGGATCGAGAGCAGGCCGGTGACGATGAGGCCCTTGTAGAGGGCGCCCATGATGTTCTGGCTTTTGCCCAGGCGGACGAAGAACACGCCGATGATCGAGGTGACGATGCAGACCGCGCAGATGGCCAGCGGCAGCAGCATCATCGCGGTGACCGCTTCGGTGCCGCGGAAGAAGATCGCCGCCAGGACCATGGTGGCGACCGTGGTCACCGCATAGGTCTCGAACAGATCGGCGGCCATGCCGGCGCAGTCGCCGACATTGTCGCCGACATTGTCGGCGATGGTCGCGGCGTTGCGAGGGTCGTCCTCCGGAATGCCGGCCTCGACCTTGCCCACCAGATCGCCGCCCACGTCGGCGCCCTTGGTGAAGATGCCGCCGCCCAGACGGGCGAAGATCGAGATCAGGCTGGCGCCGAAGCCCAGCGAGACCAGCGAGTCGATCACCACCCGGTCGGTGCCAGCATAGCCGCCCGGACCGGTCAGCAGAGCGAAGTAGCCCGCCACACCGATCAAGGCGAAGCCGGCCACCAGCATGCCGGTGACGGCGCCGGAGGTGAAGGCCATCGACAGGCCCTTGGCCAGGCTCTCGGAGGAGGCCTGGGCCGTGCGCACATTGGCCCGGACCGAGATCAGCATGCCAGCGAAGCCAGCGGCTCCCGACAGGATGGCGCCGAGGGCGAAGCCGACGGGCTGTTCCCAGGATTTGAAGAAGAACGCCAGAAGGGCGATGACCACCACGCCGACCAGGGCGATGGTGGTGTACTGGCGCTTCAGATAGGCCTGAGCGCCTTCCTGGATCGCTGCGGCGATCTCCTGCATCTTTGCATTGCCGGGCGAGGCCCGCATCAAGCTGGCCGTCTGGACGGCGCCATACAGCACCGCCAGCAGCCCGGCCGCTATGGCCAGTATAAGCCAAGAACTCATTCGAAAATTGCCCCTTCGCGCTTCAAATCACGAGGGGGACGCCGTCCGGTCGCGACACCGATCAATGGATCGAAACGCGTTCCGGATCGACGGGCGGGCCTTATGGCCTCATGCCCCCTCGATGCTCCCTGAATTGGCGCGCACAGCGCGCCAAGGCGGCGACAGTGCCAAATGGGACAAGGGTGCGCAACCCGTGGCCGTGCAAGCCATCGGGCGACATGAAACGATTGTTCGACGCGAATCTAGTGGCGAGCGGCAGCCGGCGCAGCATGTCCGCCCGAAGCAGGGGCCGCAGCGCGCTTGGGACCCGAAGGATGCGGGATCTGCTTGCGGGCGATCTGCTTGGTGATCTCCACCGACGCCACCTTGCCCTTGCCGACCAGGATGACGGTCTCGCGCATCACAGCCGACTTGAGCTTGGCAGCGTCAACCTCGACATAGGTGTCGGAGGCCGTGAACGGGGTGCGATGGGCCGCCTTGACGACGGCGTCCCGCAGCAACGGCTCCTGCCCGTCCATCACGGTCACGGGAACGGCGGCCGCCATCTTCAGGGTCATGTTGACGAAGATGTAGTTCAGCAGCTTGCCATCGACAATGATCGGTACGGCGATGGGTTGAAGCTTGACCGCAGGCTCTGGAGCAGCCGCTTCGCCTTCCTTCTTTTTCGGCGGCCCGCTTGCCAGGGCGGGACCGGCCACGGCCAGCATGGCGGCGGCGATCAGGAGGCGGCGAGTGAGGGCGGAGCAAGGCATGGCCTCTTGATACCCAAGAAGCCTTGAGGTTTTGCTACCGCTCTAACCGTGCAGCCAGCCGAGGCGCTCGGGCGTGATGTCCTTGCCCTTGAACAGGGCGCAGACGCCCTCGCCTTCCACGAACTCACCGATGTCGCGCACCGGCACGCCCGAGGCCATGGCGGCGGCCTGGAAGGCAGCCACGTCGGTGGGATCGACGGCGCAGACGATTTCGTAGTCGTCGCCGCCGGAAGCCAGGGACATCCGCGCCTCGCCGGCTTCCGGCTGGGCGCCGAGCCAATTGCGAGCGCCGGGCGACAGCGGCAGGCGGTCCAGATCGACCAGGACCCGCAGGCCGCTGGCCTTGGCCACATGGGCGGCGTCGGCTAGCAGGCCGTCGGAGACGTCGGCGGCGGCGCGGGCATAGGCCCGCAGGGCGTCGCGGATGCTCAGGCGGGGCGGCGGCAGGCGATAGCTGCTCACCAGGCTGCCGTCCGGGTCCTCGACCTCGCCCCAGTGGGCCAGAAGGCCAAGCCAACCGTCGCCAATAGTGCCGCTGACCATCAGGCGGTCGCCCACCCGGGCGCCCCGCCGAAGCACAGCATCGCCAGCGGGGACCCAGCCCAGGAAGGTCGCCGAAACCACCAGGGCGCCGGAGGTGGTGACGGTGTCGCCACCCAGAAGGTTGATGTCGTAGAGCTCGCCGTCTTCGGCCAAGCCGCGCGCGAAGGTCTCGCGGTCCGCCACGGTGGTGCCCGAAGGCCAGCCCACCGCCAGGAAATAGCCGTAGGGCTCGGCCGCCTTGGCCGCCAGGTCCGACAGGTTGGTGCGCAGCAACCGCTTGGCCACCAGGTCGAGAGCTTCGCCAGCCAGGAAATGCACGCCGGCGACCATGGCGTCCTTGGTGATCACCAGATCATGGTCGATGCGCGAGGGCAGCACCGCCGCGTCGTCCAGCAGGTCGAGCGCGACCGGATCGCCGCGGGTAAGCGGCCGAAGCAGGCGCGCTATATGGTCAAACTCATTGGCAACCGGCGGCGGCGCCGTTTCGGACGGCGCTTCGTCGGCGAACCAGTCGTCGTCGGCGTCAGGTTCGTGCATCGCGGGCGATCGCGTCGAGGGCGCCATTGATGAATCCGGCCTCCGGTCCTTCGAAGAACGATTTGGCAATCTCGACATACTCGTCGATGACGACCTCGGTGGGAACGTCGCGGCGATGAATCAGCTCGAACGTTCCGGCCCGCAGCACCGCGCGCGCGGTCGCATCCAGACGTTCTAGCCGCCAGCCGGAGGCCAGGCGCTTGACGATGGCCTGATCGACCTCGCCCTGCTTGGCCACTACGCCCTTGGCGAGTTCCGCGAAGAAGGTCTCGTCGGCGGCGGCCATCTGCTGGCCGTCCACGTCGCGGTCGAAGCGGTGCTCGGAGAATTCCCGGACCACGGCGTCGACGCCCACGCCCGAGACTTCCATCTGATAGAGGGCCTGGACAGCGGCGAGACGCGCGACCGAGCGGGGCTGGATACGATTGTTTTTGCTCATCGGGGCTGCCCCAGCAATTGACGCTTCAGGGCTACAGTTTCCAGGCAGGCCTTGGCGGCCCCGCCGCCGCGATCGCCTTCGCTGACCCTGGCGCGCGTCCAGGCCTGATCTTCTACGTCGACAGTCAGCACGCCAAAGCCAATGGCGAGGCGCTTGCCGATGCAGAGGTCTTGAAGGCCCCGCGCGGTCTCGTTGGCCACGATCTCGAAGTGGTAGGTTTCGCCGCGGATCACGCAGCCAAGAGCGACAAAGCCGTCATAGCGCACGCCCACAGGACGATTGCCGGCCTCTTCCGCCAGCGCCACCGCGCCCGGAATCTGCAGGGCGCTTGAGACGGTGATCACGTCATACTCCGCCCCGTAGGCCTCGATTGCCTGGGCGGCTCCGCGCAGCAGTTCGTCGGAGATGCCCGAATAGCTTCGGCCCTCCACGATCAGCAGGCGGATCTTGTCTTCAACCATCTAACTCGAACTCCAGGGCCGGCGCCGGCGCGTCGCCAACAGACTCAGCCTCAATCGATACAGAATGCGCCTATAGCTCTTCGTCCGCGACGTCGCTCAGGCCTTCTTCGCCCAAAAACTTTGCGAAATCGCTAGTTTCCTTGAAATCGCGATAGACCGAGGCGTAGCGGACATAGGCCACGTCATCGAGCGCCTTCAGCGCCTTCATGACCATTTCACCCACCGTCGAGGACGGAAGTTCGGTCTCGCCCATGCTTTCCAGCTGCCGAACGATGCCGTTGACCATGCGATCCAAACGCTCGGCGTCGACCGGCCGCTTCTGGGTGGCCAGGGCGATCGAGCGCACCAGCTTCTCGCGATCAAAGGGCGAGCGACGTCCCGAACGCTTGAGAATCGTCAGCTCACGAAGCTGAACGCGCTCGAAAGTGGTGAACCTCCCACCGCATTCAGGACAGGCGCGACGACGCCGGATGGCCGCGCCGTCTTCCGACGGGCGGCTGTCCTTGACCTGGCTTTCGGCGTGTCCACAGAACGGGCAGCGCATGATCTAGCCCCCTCCGGCTTGTTCAAGCCTATTAGTTGTAGATCGGAAAGCGCGCCGTCAAGGCCAGGACTTCCTCGCGCACCTTGGCCTCGACCGCCGCATTGCCGTCGGCGCCGTTGGCGGCCAGGCCGTTGACGACCTCTCCGATCAGTTCGCCGACGCGGGTGAACTCGGCTTCCATGAAGCCCCGAGTCGTGCCGGCCGGCGTGCCCAGGCGGATGCCCGAGGTGACGGTGAACGGCGCAGTGTCAAACGGCACGCCGTTCTTGTTGCAGGTCATGTAGGCGCGCTCGAGGCTGTGCTCGGCGTCGCGGCCGGTCACGCCCTTGGGCCGCAAATCAACCAGCATCAGGTGGCTGTCGGTGCCACCCGAGACGATCTTGACGCCCGACTTGCCCAGCGCTTCGGCCAGGGCTCTGGCGTTGGAGATGATCTGGCGGGCATAGGCCTTGAATTCCGGACGCAGCGCTTCGCCAAAGGCGACGGCCTTGGCGGCGATCACATGCTCCAGCGGACCGCCCTGCAAGCCGGGGAACACGGCCGAATTGATCTTCTTGATGATGGCTTCGTCGTTGGTCAGCACCATGCCGCCGCGCGGGCCGCGCAGGGTTTTGTGAGTGGTGGTGGTGACGATGTGGGCGTGCGGGATCGGGCTGGGGAACGCGCCGCCGGCGACCAGACCCGCGAAGTGGGCCATATCGACCATCAGATAGGCCCCGACGCTGTCGGCGATCTGGCGGAAGCGGGCGAAGTCGATCTCGCGGCTATAGGCGCTGCCGCCGGCGATGATCAGCTTGGGCTTCTCGCGCTGCGCCACCTCGGCGACGTTGTCATAGTCGATCAGTTGGTCCTGCTGGCGCACGGTATAGGACACCGGCTTGAACCACTTGCCCGACTGGTTGGCGGGGCTACCGTGCGTCAAATGGCCGCCGGCGGCCAGGTCCATGCCCAGGAAGCTGTCGCCCGGCTGCAGCAGGGCCATGAACACCGCCTGATTGGCCTGCGAGCCCGAGTGCGGCTGGACGTTGGCGAAGCCGGCGCCGAACAGCTGCTTGGCGCGCTCGATGGCGATGGTCTCGATTTCGTCGACATACTCGCAACCGCCGTAATAGCGTTTGCCCGGATAGCCCTCGGCATACTTGTTGGTCAGGATCGAGCCCTGGGCCTCCAGCACGGCCTTGGAGACAATGTTCTCCGAGGCGATCAGCTCGATCTGGTTTTGCTGACGACCCAGCTCCAGACCGATCCGATCGAAGATGTCGCGGTCCGCAGTGGCGAGGTCCGCGCCGAAAAAGGCGGTTAAGGTGGAAGCTGGTGCGGTCATGGGCGGTCTCCAGACGCTGCGGGGGGAGTCGTTGGCGCCTTCTTTAACGGGCTACGCGCCGCGATCAATCTAGGAACATCGGAGAATGTTGCGCGTTCGTCGCCTGCCGGGCGGTGAATCCGCTCGGGCCCAAAGTCTGTAGCAACAACGAGGCGAGTACCGATGACGGCGCAAAGCGGGGACACAGACTTCAAGAACGGACAATCGCCCGACCTTCTGGCGCTGAGCGCCGATATCGTCGCCGCCTATGTCGGGCAAAACACCGTGTCCCAGTCGGTCGTTCCCGAGTTGATCCGCACCGTTCACCGGGCCCTGTCGACCCTGAATGACGCCGAAGAACCCCGCATCGCCGAGAAGGCGAAGCCGGCCGTTCCGGTCTCGCGCTCGATCCAGCATGACTACATCGTCTGCCTGGAGGACGGAAAACGCCTGAAGATGCTCAAGCGCTATCTGCGCTCGCACTACGATATGAGCCCAGAGGAATACCGCCGCAAATGGGGCCTGCCCGCCGACTATCCGATGGTCGCGCCCGCCTACGCGGCGCGGCGTTCGGACTTCGCCAAACAGATCGGCCTGGGCAAGGGCGTACGACGGGGGCGATAGCCCACTCCACCTCTTCAGGCGGCGTGGCCGCCCATGCGCGCGACGTTGCAGTGGGCCCACAGCTTCTCCATCGACCCGACCAGCTTGCGCATCATCTCGTCGGTGTGGAACGGCGTCGGGGTGAAACGCAGGCGCTCGGTGCCCCGCGGTACGGTCGGATAGTTGATCGGCTGCACATAGATGCCGTGATCGGCCAGCAGCATATCGCTGATCAGTTTGGTGTGGGTGGGGTCGCCCACCATCACCGGCACGATATGGCTATCGTTTTCCATGACCGGCAGACCGGCGGCCTTGAACATGGCCTTCAGGGTCTGGGCGCGCTCTTGGTGCATTTCGCGCACTTCAGGATGCTGTTTCAGCCACTTGACGCTGGCCAGGGCGCCGGCCGTCAGGGCGGGCGGCAGCGAGGTGGTGAAGATAAAGCCTGAGGCCATCAACCGGATGGCGTCGATCACCTCGGTGTCGCCAGTGATATAGCCGCCCATGACGCCAAAGGCCTTGGCCAGAGTGCCCTCGATGATGTCAATCTGGTCCATGACACCGTCACGCTCGGCGACGCCGCCGCCGCGCGGGCCGTACATGCCCACGGCATGCACTTCGTCCAGATAGGTCAAGGCGCCGTACTTCTTGGCCAGCGCCGCCGTCGCGCCGACGTCGGCGATGTCGCCGTCCATCGAGTAGACACTCTCGAACGCCACCAGCTTGGGCGCATCGGCCGGAGCCGCCGCCAGCAGTTCTTCCAGGTGCGCCAGGTCGTTGTGCCGGTACACCTTCCGCGGGCCGCCGCCATTGCGGATGCCGGCGATCATCGAGGCGTGGTTCTGCTCGTCGGAGAAGATGATCAGGCCCGGCAGGATCTTCTGAACGACCGACAGGCTGGCCTCGTTGGACACATAGCCCGAGGTGAACAGCAGGGCCGCTTCCTTGCCGTGCAAGTCGGCCAGTTCGGCCTCAAGCTCAACATGCTGATGGTTCGTGCCGGAAATATTGCGTGTGCCGCCCGAGCCCGAGCCGTGGTCGTCGATGGCCGTGTGCATGGCGTCCAGCACGACAGGGTTCTGGCCTTGGCCGAGATAGTCGTTGCTGCACCAGACGACGACGTCTCTCTCGCCGCCGTCGGGGCGGGTCCAGGTCGCGCGCGGAAAAGCGCCGCGATGGCGCTTCAGGTCGGCGAACACCCGGTAGCGGCCTTCGTCACGGATCTGGCCAATCGCGGCCTGGAACGCGGCTTTGTAATCCATGGTCTCGTTGCTCGATCGCCGGACGGAGGTTCCGCCAGAGTGTCGGTCCCTATTCGATACTCGCGTTTCGCACGCGCGAGCCGTAATTGTCCACATAGGGACCATTACTTACGCTTTAGAAATAGGCCCTTTGTCGCAAAGGCTTAGAGGCGACTTGTTGAGACAAGTTCGCATTTTCAACCCGGCTGGTCCTGGCGATGAAGACGGCGCGCGTCTACTGCCCCTGGAACCGCGAGCCGCGCCTTGCGGGCGCGCCTCGCGTCGTTGAACCGGGCTGGCGGCGACCTTACCGAGCGCTGGCCGGCTTACGGAACTTATAAACGAACTGGTCGGTCTTGCCGCGAATCGAGGGGTCGAAAACGCTGGCGGTGCGCTTGTCGGCGGGGTCGCGCAGCACACGGCTCTCGCCCTCAAAGACGAAGCCGGCGGCCGTGACTTCCGACCTCACCACCGCCCCGTCGATGCGGTGCAGGGTCTCGGCGTCACGCAGGCCCGAACCCGGCTGGGCCGAGTGATCGATGACCAGATAGACGCCGCCCGGCTTCAGCGAACGGAAGATGGACCGGTTCACGGCGCCCAAGTCGGCGGGTCCCATGAACTTGGCGTGCATGTCGTGATAGTTCTGGGCGGTAAACACCAGGTCCAGCTTCTCGGGAGCCGAGAAATTCGGGAGCGTGTCCAGCAGCACCGTGACGTTCCGATAGGCGGGATCGCGGGCGATGGCGTTCACCGCCGGCTCGCGCTTGGCCAGCTTGGTCAGCTCATCGGGCACATAGGCGTAGACGTGGCCCCTAGGGCCGACGGCCTTGGCGAAGATGCGGGTGAAATAGCCGCCGCCGGGAATCAGGTCGGCGACCTTCGCGCCGGTGCGCACGCCTGCGAACGCCAGGACATCGCCCGGCAGGCGGTCGGCGTCGCGGACCATATCGGCGGCCGGGCGCGTCGGATCCGAGATCGAAGCGGCGATATTGGCCGGAAGGGCCATGGAGACAGGGCCCGAAGACGGCGGGGGCGGAGGCGGCGGTCCCATGGGCGTCGTGGCGCACGCGGCGAGACCGAGCACGGCGACGAGACTGAGAAGCGGCTTACGCATGGCATTCCTTCCGACCGGTAGTGTTGTTCTTTGGCGCACGTTAGCGCACGGCGGCCGTTACGTCAGCGGCGTCCATTCGTCTTCGTTCGGAAGCGGCGCGAAAATTTCGTCGAGCATCGCTTCGGTCACACCTTCCAGCGTGGCGGGCGACCACTTGGGCGCACTGTCCTTATCGACGATCACAGCGCGCACGCCCTCTATGAAGTCGTGCCTTTGAACCACACGGGCGCCGATCCGGTACTCCATAGCCATGTGCGCGGCGAAGTCCTCGGCAGCCGCGCCCAGCTCCAACTGCCGGAAAGCCACCTTCAAGGTCTGCGGCGACTTGGTTTTCAGGACGGCCAGCTGAGCCTTGCCCCAGTCGCTGCTGTCCAGCTCCAGAAACTCAAAGATCTGCTCGACGCTCTCGCCGACGAACAGGCGGTTGAGGTCTTGCTCGATGCTGGCCAGCGGCGCCTTGCCGGCGTCGGCACGGAACATCTTCAATATGTCGTCGATACGGCGGTGATCGGCGATGATCGCCTTCTTCAATCCCTCGATGGCGCCAAACTCCACGAAATGGGTGGCTATTCCCAGGCGCAGGCAGTCCGCGCCCTTGATTCGCGCGCCGGTCAGGGCCAGCCACAGGCCCGCCTTGCCGGGCAGGCGCGGCAGGTACCAGCCGCCGCCGACGTCCGGGAACAGGCCGATGCCGGTCTCGGGCATGGCGAAGGTGGTGCGCTCGGTGGCGATCCGGTAATGGGCCGGCATCGAGATGCCGACGCCGCCGCCCATCACCACCCCGTCCATGATCGCCACGATGGGGCGGTCATAGTGGAACATCAGGTGATTGAGCTGGTACTCGGTGCGGAAGAACTGGCGCGCCGCGACGCCGTCGCCCGCCCCGCTCTCGGCCAGCATCCGGATGTCGCCGCCGGCGCAGAAGCCGCGCTCCCCGGTGTGATCGATCATCACCAGATCGATCTCGGGATCGGCCTGCCATTCCAGAAGGGTCTCGATCATCGTCTCGCACATGCCCAGCGTCAGGGCATGCAGCGCCTTTGGCCGGTTGAGCGTGATCCGGCCGACGTTCTTGTGAACGCGGACAATGATTTCGGCGGTGTCGTTCAGCATGCCGGTTCCTCGACGGGTTCGCAGTCCAGGCGATCAATCTGGCCCGCGCTCAGGCGGTAGAGGGCGTCCTGCGGCACGTCCTGGGCCAGGGTGTCTTCGCGGGACAGTCCAGCATAGGCGCCGCGCAACAGCCGGCCGGCAATGCCGTGACTGACGACGATCAGCCGCCGCTCGGGCTCGGCGGTTTGTTCGGTCAGCCAGTCGGACACCCGGGCCATGACCTGTTCATAGGTCTCGCCACCCGGAGCGGTGAAGAACCACTCGGGACCCTTAATGGCCTCGGGATTTTCGCGGTGCACATCGGCGTAGAGACGCCCTTCCCACTCGCCGACTGTCAGCTCCATCAGCCGCTCATCGAACTCGACCTCTCGACCGAGACGGTCAGCGATTGCCCGGGCGGTGTCGCGCGCCCGCCGCAGGGGGCTGGCGACGATCCGCCAATCGGCCGATGGCTCCCGAGCAATCAGGTCATGCAGCAGGTCGGCCATGGCCGCGGCCTGCAACCGGCCCAGAGGCGTCAGGTCGGCCTCCGTCTGCCCCTGCAAGCGGCGTTCGCGGTTCCACTCGGTCTGGCCGTGGCGGCAAAGAAAGATCACGTCGGGTCCTGGGTCGGCGAAGCGCTAGGGCGAGGCTCTACTGCCGAAACATCTCGCGCGCTATGATCACGCGCATGATCTCGTTGGCGCCTTCCAGGATCTGGTGCACCCGCAGGTCGCGCACGATGCGTTCCAGAGGATAGTCCTGCAGATAGCCATAGCCGCCGTGCAGTTGCAGCGCGTCGTTCGCCACCTGGAAGCCGGCGTCGGTGGCGAAGCGCTTGGCCATGGCGCACAGCTTGGTGGCCTGCGGGTCCTTGTTGTCCAGCGCATTCGCGGCGCTACGCACCATCAGGCGGGCTGCCTCCAGCTCGGTGGCCATGTCGGCGAGCTTGAACTGCAGGGCCTGGAAGTCCTTCAGCGGCTTTCCGAACTGGTTGCGGGTCTCCAAATAGGCCTTGGCCGTATCCATCGCGAACTGCGCCCCGCCCAGCGAGCATGAGGCGATGTTCAACCGTCCGCCGTCCAGGCCCATCATGGCGAAGCGGAAGCCCTCGCCTTCCTGGCCGATGCGGTTGGCGACCGGCACACGGCAGTCGTCGAAGTTCACCGCCGCCGTCGGCTGAGAGTTCCAGCCCATCTTGCGCTCATTGGCTCCGAAGGTGAGGCCGGGCGTTCCCTTCTCGACCACGAAGGCCGAGACGCCCTTGGCGCCATCCCCGCCAGTGCGCGCCATCACCACATAGACGTCTGAAACGCCGCCGCCCGAGATGAAGGCCTTGCCGCCGTTCAGCACATAATGATCACCGTCCGACCTGGCGCTGGTGCGCATATTGGCCGCGTCCGAACCCGCGCCCGGCTCGGTCAGGCAATAGCTGGCGATCAGCTCCATCGTCGTCAGGCGCGGCAGGTAGCGCTGGCGCAACTCGTCCGAACCGAAGCGGTCGATCATCCACGAGGCCATGTTGTGAATGGTCAAAAAGGCAGCAGTAGATACGTCGCCATACGACAGGGCCTCGAAAATGATCGAGGCGTCGAGGCGCGACAGGCCAGTGCCGCCGACGTCCTCCTGCACGTAGATGCCGGCGAAACCGAGCTCGGCGGCCTGGCGCAGCACGTCGACGGGGAAGTGCTTCTTCTCGTCCCACTCGGCGGAATGCGGGGCAAGCTGTCCCTCGGCAAAGGCGCGTGCGGCGTCTTGGATGGCGATCTGGTCGTCGCTGAGCGCGAAATCCATGCGCGATATCCTCCCTTGCGGGGCAGAACCGCCCTCGCCTTTCGTTACCTTCGGACCTGCCGCTTGGCGACCGTAATGTCAACGGCTGCGCGACAGCCAGCTTTCGGGCACGCCGTGATCGGCCGGAGGGCACTGTAACCTGAAATCCACTGTTACACGTTGTGTAACGTCCCCAATGCCACACCCCCTTGATAAGCATGCGCTTTGACATCAGATCACGCCCCTCGGAGGGCTTCATCGTTCGTCATGCGTAAGTTCAAGCTTTTCTTCGCCGCGCTCGCCGCGCTCGTCGGTCTTGCGGCCGCCCCCGCCCATGCCGGCGGCGAGGGTCATGGCGTGTGGCGCAACCCCAAGGACAACGTCCGGGTCGAGATCAAGAGCTGCGGGAACAGCACCTGCGGAGTCGTCGTCTATGCCAGCGCCAAGGCCCAGGCCGACGCTCGCAAGAGCGGCTACGACACCTTGATCGGCCAACAGCTGCTGCGCGACTTCGAACCCATCGGCAATGGCGCGATGCGCGGCAAGGTCTTTGTGCCGACCCTGAAGGTCACGCTGTCGGGCACTGCAGAATTCATCGACTCCCGCACCATGCGCGCCAAGGGCTGCGTGCTGGGCAAGGTACTCTGCAAGTCGCAGATCTGGACCCGGATCGACAACGCCGCCAGCTGAGTTCCGCTCGCTCCTCGGGCGTCGCAGTCTTCACTTACCGGCCGTCCCGGTGCATATGGTCAACCGCCGTTCGCCGAGACATCCCAGATGCGTAGTGTGAAACTTCCGATCCTTGCCCTGGCGGCGACCGTGGCCTTCGCGCCTGCGCTGTCGGCCAGGGCGGACGCTATGCCCGGCAAGCCGCCCGTCTTCGGCGTGTGGCGCAATCCCAAGAACAGTGTCCATCTCGAGATCAAGGACTGTGGTGCGGCGACCTGTGGCTATGTCGTCTGGGCCAATTCAACCGCTCAGGCCGACGCCCGCAAGGGCGGCTCGCCCAATCTCGTCGGCCTTCAATTACTTCGCGACTTCGTGCCTGAAAAGAACGGCGCCTGGCGGGGCAAGGTCTTCGTCCCCGACCTCAACATGACCTTCTCCGGCACGGCCCAGGTGCTGGACCCAGATCGCCTGCGCGCCAAGGGCTGCGTGCTGGCCAGCATCTTCTGCAAGTCGCAGATCTGGACCCGGGTCGATGGGGCCGCCGTCATGGCGTCGCGCTCTGCGCCTTAAGGGTCCCGTCCTTAAGGGTAAAGCCGTCTTGCCTCGCGCCGGCTCACGCGCGAAACCGTAGACCATGACCACGCCTCCGCTCGCCCCCTACCCCGCCACCCGCCTGCGCCGCCTCCGTCAGGCCGACTGGACCCGCCGCCTCGTTCGCGAGACCGAGGTGCGCCCGTCCGACCTGATCTGGTCGATGGTGGTGCATGAGGGCGAAGGCGTGATCCCTGTCGCCTCCATGCCCGGCGTCGAGCGCCTGAGCGTCAAGGAAGCCGCAAAGGCCGCCGTGCGGGCTCGCGGCCTGGGCATTCCGGCCATCGCCATCTTCCCGCACATCGACGGCGCCCGAAAGGACGCTACCGGCTCGATCGCCGCCGATCCGGACGGCGTCATTCCCCGCGCCGTCAAGGCCATGAAGGACGCCGCCCCCGAGGTCGGCATCATGTGCGACGTGGCGCTCGACCCGTTCACCGACCACGGCCACGACGGCGTGGTCCAAGGCGGCAAGATCCTCAACGACCCGACCATCGAGCGCCTGATCGAACAGGGCCTGATGCAAGCGCAGGCCGGGGCCGATATCCTGGCCCCGTCTGACATGATGGACGGCCGCATCGGGGCGCTTCGTGCAGCGCTCGAGGGCGCCAATTTCCAGGACACGCTGATCATGTCCTACGCCGCCAAATATGCCTCGGCCTTCTATGGTCCGTACCGCGACGCCATTGGCTCGGCCAAGCTGTCTGCAGGTCCCAATGGTCAAGGATTGGGCGACAAGAAGACCTACCAGATGGACCCGGCCAACACCGAGGAAGCTATCCGCGAAGTCGCCCTCGACATCGCCGAAGGCGCCGACATGGTCATGGTCAAGCCGGGCATGCCGTATCTGGATATCCTGCGCCGCTTGGTCGAGGAGTTCCGCATGCCCACCTACGCCTTCCAGGTGTCGGGCGAATACGCGATGATCAAGGCCGCCGGCATGAACGGCTGGATCGACGAGGAACGCGCCATCCTCGAAAGCCTGACCGCCTTCAAGCGCGCCGGCGCCGCCGGGATCATCAGCTATTTCGCGCCGTGGGCGGCGCAGAAGCTGGGCTAGTGACCGGCAACGTCATCGACATCGTCACCGCCGTCATTCGCGACGACGTCGGCCGGATGCTGGCGGTTCGCAAGCGCGGGACGGCGATCTTCATGAAGCCCGGCGGAACGCGTGAGCCGGGCGAGGACGACCTGACAGCCCTATCCCGCGAACTCGACAAGGAACTGGGATGCCGACTAGTCGAAGCCGAACTGCTGGGTCGGTTTGAGGCCCCGGCGGCCAACGAGCCCGGCCATGTCGTCCGTGCGGCAACCTACCTGGCGACGGTAGAGGGCGAGATCGCTGTTCGCGCCGAGATCGAGGAAATGGTCGGGATCGACATCGCCGCGCCGGGGGATATCCGCCTGGCTCCGTTGATGGGTGTGGTCATCGAGTCTCTGCGAGCACGTCACGAGGCGTCGACGTAGCCCTTGGCCCGCAGCGTCAGCTTGCCTTGACGCGGATCGGTGTCGAAGACCAGCCCGCCCGTTGCTGAGGATTCTTCCGGGATATAGTCGAAGGTCGCCTGCGACGGCTCGCTCGCGCCTTCGAGGACACCCTCGATCTGGACTTGAGCGGCCGGTGTGCCGCCATGATTGATCGCTCTCACCTCGGCGACATAGCCGTGCGGCGTGGCGGTCACGCCCAGCAGCCGGACCTCGATCACAGGTGGCGTATCCTCGCCGAACACGGCGTCGTGCGCCACGAAGCCAAAGGCGGTCAGCGCCAGCGCCAGCCCCACGGCGGCCGACGCCCATTCGAGCGGCGGCGTTGCCTCGGCCGGCTGCAGGGGCTTGCCGGTCCTGCCAGCGGCGGGTCTGGTCTTGCGGGGTTGAGCCATGTTCAGATCACCAATCTCGCAGTCGCCGCGCCAAGCGAGGCTGGGAAGCCCAGGACGATCGTCATGGCCGCGATCTCGTGCAGAGCGACTCCGTCGGTGCGTCCGAACGTCCACAGCAGATAGAGGCTGCAGAGCAGCGCAACGCCGTAGCCCGGCGCGGTGAAGCTGACGAAGGTCCTCAGGAAACCTCCCGCCTCCCGCCGGCGAGCCTCGCCAGGAAATCCCAGGCTGTAGACGAAGGCGTGCAGCAGGCCGATCGACACCGACATCAGGATCAGCGCCTGGCCCGCGTCCATCTGGTAGGCGATCAGGATCATCTCCTCGGTCGGTGCGACGTTGAAGGCCAAGGCCGTGGCCCCTACGGCCATCAGGAAAATATCTCCCCAGGGGCCGCAGCCTTCCGCCCGGCGCATGGCCGCCTCATCGCGTTCGCCCATCTGCTTGCTGGCCAGCAAGGCTCCAAGCGCCGCGGGAATGGCGCACAGAGCGATCTTGCCGACGGCGTGGCGCGGCGTCGGATGCTGTTCCAGAACGCCGAACAGCCAAAGCAGGATCGCCGATAGCACGCAGCCGACGCCAAACGCCGCCAGAGCGTCCAACACCTCGTCCTTCAGCTGAAATGTAGGTTCAAATCCCGCGAAGTACGACAGGCCCAGCAGGATCGGGGCTGACACGATCAGGAAGATCAACAGCCGCACGGGTTCGACCGAGACGCCCAGCGACCACATCTCCATGGTCATCAGCAGCGGAAACGAGAACAGCAGCGCGCCGCCGTATGCTCGCGCCAAGGCTCGTCCATAGCTAGCGTTCTGTTCCAAGCTTCACCTGACCGCAACGTCGCGAGCAGGCAACGGCCCGGGCGTCAGGCGGTTCCGATCTAGGGGCGTTCGGTCGCCTTCAGAAACGCAGCCAGCCGGTCCTTCCACAGCACCGTCCAGGTATGACTGCCGTGACCCTTGGTCTTCTCGCTGGTCGGCAGCAGCACGAAGCTCCCGTTCTTCAACCGCTTGGCCTGAACCTCCGCGATACCCAACTCGGGCGGGTTGATGAAGTCGTCGGCCGAGTTGATCCACAACACCGGCGCGGTGATCGCCTCCAGCCTGGGCGACGGATCGTAGGTGCGTGAGGCGGCCACCTGATAGATCAGGTCGTTGGCGTCCAGCGCCGGCATCCGCGCGGCGAAATAGTCGTCCACGGCCTTGTCGGCGGTCTCGCGAGTCGGGGCCGCGACCTGTGTCGGCAGCGGCGAGAGACCGGCCACCAGCAGGAGCCCCAGCGCCGTGCGAAGGCCCTCCTTCGGTTGCGCGACATAGTCTCCGCCTTTCCACGCCGGATCCTGCTTGACCGCATCAATCAGCAGCTTGCGCCAGATGCGGTTGCGGCCGGCGATTTCGTTGGGCAGGCAGGCAAACGGGGCCAAGGCGTCAGCGAAGTCCGGGTAGGTCTCGCCCCACACAAAGCCGTGCATGCAGCCCATCGAAGTTCCCATCAGCAGGCGCAGACGATCAACCTTCAGCCCCTGGGTCAGCAGCAGATGCTGGGCGGCGACCATGTCGTCATAGTCGTACTGCGGAAAGCGCGCCCGCAGGCCGTCGCTGGGCTTGGACGACTTGCCGTGGCCGATGCCGTCCGGAAGGATCACGTAATATTTGGCCGGATCCAGCAGACCGCCCGGGACCAGCAATTCGTCGGCGAACTGCGGGCTGAGGAACTGCTTTCCCGTGCCGCCGGTGCCATGCAGCACCATCACCGCATTGGTCACCCGGCCGCTGGCGTCGCGCCTGGGCTCGCCGAAGGTGGTGTAGTGCAGGCGCAACTCTGAAAGCACCTCGCCCGAGCGGAACTTGAAGTCCCGCACGACGAAGTCGCCCTCCTTGGGCGCGACGGCCGGAGCGGCCATCGCGGGCGAGGCGAAAGCGGCGAGCGCCGCGAGAACCAGGGTCAGGCGGCACATCGACATGATCTACTTCTCCAACCGCGCCACGAGGCTGGAGGTATCCCAGCGATTGCCGCCCATAGCCTGAACCTCGGCGTAGAACTGGTCGATCATCGCCGTGCCCTCGAGGTTCGCACCATTGCGGCCGGCTTCTTCAAGCGCAATGCCCAGGTCCTTGCGCATCCAGTCGACCGCGAAGCCGAAGTCGAACTTGCCCGCCGACATCGTCGCCCAGCGATTTTCCATCTGCCAGGACTGCGCCGAGCCCTTGGAGATCGCCGCCAGCACGTCGTTGGTCGGCAGGCCCGCCTGCTTGGCGAAGTGCAGAGCTTCGGCGACGCCCTGGACCACGCCGGCGATGGCGATCTGGTTGCACATCTTGGTCAGCTGGCCCGCGCCCACCCCGCCCATCCGGCGGCTGGCCTTGGCATAGGCGTCGATGACCGGCTCGATCTTCGCATAGGCCGCCGCGTCGCCGCCGGCCATGATGGTCAGCTGGCCGTTGAAGGCCCCCGCCTGCCCGCCCGACACCGGGGCGTCGATGAAGAAGCAGCCGCTTTGCGCCACGAGTTCCGCCATCTCGCGGGCCACGGTCGCCGAGGTGGTGGTGTGATCGACGATCACTGCGCCAGCAGCCATGGCCGGAAGCGCCCGCGCCACAACGCCGCGCACGTCGTCGTCGTTGCCCACGCACAGGGCGACCAGTTCGCAGCCGGCGACGGCCTCCTCGATGGTCTCGAAGGCTTGGCCACCATGCTCGGCCGCCCAGCAGTGAGCCTTGCCCGGACTGCGATTGAAAACCGAAACCTCGTGACCGGCAGCCTTCAAATGGCCCGCCATCGGGTAGCCCATCACGCCCAGGCCGATAAACGCCGTCTTCATGCCGATCACTCCTTGAACGATCAGCGATTTCGCCCGCCCACGCCCGCTTCGCAACCCCATCTTAACGTCCGCAGGGCAACTTCTGTCGAACTGGGTTAAGCAGGCTTAAGCACGATGGCCGTCAGCGGCGAACAGCCGATCATCATCAAGAAGGTCAAGAAGGTGGTCGGCGGCGGCCACCATGGCGGCGCGTGGAAAGTCGCCTACGCCGATTTCGTGACCGCGATGATGGCCTTCTTCCTGCTGATGTGGCTGCTGAACTCCACAAGTCCCGAGCAAAAGCAGGGCATTGCCGACTATTTCGCGCCCGCCAGCATCTCGTCGACCACCAGCGGTTCCGGTGGCATCCTGGGCGGCACGTCTCTGGGCGACGACGGCGCCAAGGCCGACGGCAAGCTGTCGGTCATCCAGCAGATGGCGCCGGAAGCCCCGGACCAGACCGACAAGGAAGGCCAGAGCTCGACCACCGCCAGCCTCGATTCGGCCAGCGAAGAGGCCCTGCGCGACGCCTTGGCCAAGAAGGAACAGGATGGCTTCGCCTCGGCGGCCCAGTCCCTGCGCCAGTCGCTGCAGGAAATGCCGGAACTGGCCGAGCTCTCCAAACAGATCATGATCGACCAGACCCCCGAGGGCCTGCGCATCCAGCTGATCGACCAGGAAGGCCGCTCGATGTTCCAGGAGAACTCGCGCGAGCCCAACGACCGGGCCAGGATCCTGCTGCGCGCTGTCGCCAAGGTCATCAACCAGTTGCCCAACCGGGTCACCGTCTCCGGCCACACCAGCGCCAACGCCTTGGGCCGCAAGAGCGATAGCGACTGGTCCCTCTCGGCCAGCCGCGCCGACGCCTCGCGCCTTGTGCTGCGCAACGCCGGCGTCAATGACGATCGCATCTATCAGGTTTCGGGCAAGGCCAGTTCCGAACCCCTCTATGCCGACGACCCGACCCTGGCCGGGAACCGGCGCATTTCTATCGTGTTGTTGCGTGAGAAACCGGTCTTGCCGGATGGCCTGTGACCGTATGCCGCGCCGGGCTTCGGCGAAGCTTGCGAAAACGGCCGGCTTGCCGCCTAATCACGTGACGGCCCAGGGCCGCTGAAAGGGGACGGGCGCTTCCGTGACGCAGCATTTTCCGACGCGACAGCTTCGGTTCTTCCTCACGGCGCCGACCCCTTGCCCCTATCTGCCGGGCCGGGAGGAGCGGAAGGTATTTGCTCACCTCCCCCTGTCCGACGGTCCCACCGTCAATGACAGCCTGACCCAAGTCGGTTTCCGTCGCTCCCAGAACATCGCCTACCGCCCGGCCTGCGAAACCTGCCGCGCCTGCCAGTCGGCCCGCGCGCCGGTCGCCGACTACATCTTCTCGCGCTCCGAGCGGAAGGTGCTGTCGCGCAACGACGACTTGGAGCGTCATCTGGTCGAGTCCGAGGCGACGCTGGAGCAGTTCGAGCTTCTGCGCCGCTATCTGCTGAACCGCCACGCAGACGGCGGCATGGCCGAGATGACTTGGCCCGACTATGTCGCCATGGTCGAGGACACCGCGGTCCGCACCCATCTGATCGAGTATCGCCGCAAGTCGCAGGATCGTGGTCCCGGCGACCTGATCGCCTGCGTGCTGGTCGATGTGCTCGCGGACGGCCTGTCGCTGGTCTACAGCTTCTACGATCCGGATCTGGTCAAGCGCAGCCTGGGATCGTTCATCATTCTGGATCACATGGTCCAGGCGCAGCAGACCGGCCTGCCCTATGTCTATCTGGGCTATTGGGTCCCGGGCAGCGAGAAGATGGCCTACAAGGCGCGCTTCTCGCCGCTGGAAATCCTCAAGCCCGGCGGCTGGGCCCTGATGTCGGCCCGCGAGCGCGGCGCGCGGTCACCCAAGGCTCTGACGTCTCCCCGCGAGGTCGGCGATGACGAGCTGGACATGAGCGACGCCCAGCCCGCCATCCTGCACGATCTGTAGGGTCTAGCGCGCGAAGCTGACGCCGCCGTCCACGGTTACGGCGCCGCCCATCACATAGTCCCCGGCCCGCGAAGCCAGATAGATGGCCGTTCCCGCCATGTCTTCCTCCGACCCGATGCGGCCGGCCGGGATGGACTTGGCCACCGCGTCGGCGTGATCGCGGGCGACCTTGTTCATGTCCGAGGCGAAGGCGCCGGGCGCGATGGCCGAGACCGCGATGTTGTCGACCGCCAACCGCAGCGCCATGCGCTTGGTCATGTGCAGCAGGCCAGCCTTGGACGCGCCATAGGGATAGGTCTCGTCCTTGGTCACCGACTGGCCGTCGATCGAGCAGATGTTGATCACCTTCGCCACCCTGTCCTGAGCGGCTGCACGCAGCGGAGCGATCAGGGCCTGGGTCAGGAAGAACGGGGTCTTCATGTTGAGGTCTACGGTCTTGTCCCAACCGCTCTCGGGAAACTCGTCGAAGGCCGCGCCCCAGGCCGCGCCGGCGTTGTTGACCAGTATGTCGAGCTTGTCCTCGCGTTCCTTGATCCGCGACGCCAACCCTTCGATGCCTTCCATGGTCGAGATGTCGCCCGGCAGCGAGACGCACTCGCCGTATTGGCTCAGTTCCTCGGCGGCTGCGTCGCAGGCGCCGGCCTTGCGGGCGGTGATGTAGACGCGCTTGGCGCCGTAGGTCAGGAAACCCTTGGCGATCACCGCGCCGATACCGCGCGAGCCGCCGGTCACGACCGCGACGCGGCCTTCAAGCGAAAAGAGATTCTGCATGGTCGTGTCCTTCAGAAGCCGCGCGCGGCGGCCAGGGCGCCAAGGCGTCCGGTGATGTCGTGAAACTGGGCGACGGTCTCGTCGATGATCTGCTGAGCCGTCTTGACCTCGTCGATCAGCCCGACGGTCTGGCCGGCCAAAGCGGGCGCGGCTTCCATGTCGCCGCCAAAATAGACGCCCAGAATGCCCTTCAGGGCGTCGGGCGGCATCAGGCCTTCGTCATAGATGGCCTTGGTGCGCTCGGATTTCAGAGCGCGGATGCAGGGACTGGCCTTCTTGTTCAGCACCCAGGTCCCGGTCTCCTTGGAGCCGGTAATGGCGGCCTTGTAGTTCTCATGCACCGGGCTCTCTGCCGAGCTGACGAAGCGCGTGCCCATCTGGATCGCTTCGGCCCCCAGGGCGAAGGCCGCCGCCATACCGCGTCCATCGCAGATGCCGCCGGCCGCGATCAGTGGCACGTCGACCCGAGCACGGATCGCCTGCAGCAGAACCAAGGTCGAGACCTCTTCGGGGTTCTTGAACCCGCCGCCTTCCGCGCCCTCGACCACCAGGCCGTCGATCCCGGCCTCGGCGCATTTTACCGCCGCATCGACCGTGGGGACCGCGTGATAGACGACAATCCCGGCATCCTTCAACGGACCGATGAACTTGGCCGGACTGCCGGCCGAGGTCGTTACGAACTTCACACCGCTCTCGCAGACGAACTTCAGCATCGAGTCGTCGCGCAGAAATAGGATCGGCAGGTTCACGCCAAACGGCAGGCCGCTGTCGGCCATCTTGCGGATCTCGGCCTTGCAGTTTTCGGTCTCGCCCGACGAGGTCTCGATGATCCCGAGCCCCCCGGCCCGCGACACGGCTGAGGCCAGAGGATAGCGGGCGATCCAGCCCATCGGGGCCTGGACGATAGGATATTTGGCGCCCGTATGGGCTAGCACGCGATTGCTCATGGGATCAGCAGCACGCGGCCTACGGCCTGGCGGCTCTCGATATAGGCGTGGGCGGCGGCGGCTTCCGACAGCGGGAAGGTCTTGTCGATGATCACCTGCAGCTCGCCGCGCGCGGCTTCCTCGATCAGGGTCTGAATCATGTCGTGGACGCGGTCGGTCATGATCTCAGCGCCCAGGAACACGCCCGACAGGCGCCGGTTGCCGCCCATCAAGGACGAAACATCGACCTTCATCGGCTCGCGCCCGGCATTGCCGACCAGCGAGACCCGGCCGCGATAGCCCAGCGATCCCAGACTCGCCTGCAGGGTCGCGCCGCCGACAGGATCGACCACCAGATCGACACCCTTTCCGCCGGTGAGCTTCATCACCTGCTCGACCGTGTCGTCACGGCTGTAGTTGATGCCGTGGTCCAGGCCGAAGACCTTCAGGCGGTCCAGCCGCTCGTCGCTGGAGGCTGTGGCCAGCACGGTGGCCCCTGCCCGCTTGGCCAGCTGGATGGCGGCGATGCCCAGGGCACTGGCGCCGGCCTGGATCAGCACGGTCTCGCCAGCCTTCAGCAGGCCGTGGCCGAACAGGCACTCGTGCGCGGTGCCGAACGGCACGGGTATGGCGGCGGCCTTCTGGAGGTCGAAGCCTTCCGGGATCGGCCAGGCGTTGCGGGCGGGCACCGAGCGCAGTTCGGCGTGCGAGCCGAAGGCGTTCACGGTGACAACCTTCTGGCCGACCTTTATATGGGTGACGTCGGCCCCGACCTCGACGATCTCGCCGGCCGCCTGATAGCCGACGATATGCGGGCTGCCCGCCATCTGGCCGCCGCCACGATTGAGCGTGTCGCCGCCCTCGATGCTGACCGCCTCGACCCGGATCACCACGCCCGAAGCGTGGCAGGCCGGATCGGCGACGTCTTCATAGTGCAGCACGTCCGGCGAACCGGTTTGATAATAGACGGCGGCCTTCATGGCGCTCTCCCTGGGACGTTTCTTGTTGTTTAACTTCAGCTATTTCAAAGGATCGACCAGCGCCTGATAGACTAGCTGCTGGCTGATATCGTCGAGGTTTCTCAAAGCCGGATCGCCGTCCTTGTTGAGCACGTGGATCATGCCCAAGAAGAAGACGTCGTTCTCCGGGTCGATCCAGAACCATGTGCCGGCCGCGCCGCCCCAGCTCATCGTGCCCTCGCCCGCCAGGACGCCGGCCTTCACCGGGTCGGTGATGACCATGAAGTCCAGGCCAAAGCCCTGGCCCCGGCCGTTGCGGAACGAGCCGTCCTTGCCGGTCATGATGTCGTCGTTCAGGTGGTTGGAACCCATCAGCTTGATCGAGGCGGGCGACAGGATGCGCGCGCCGTTCAGCTCGCCGCCGTTGAGGATCATCTGCGAGAACCGGGCATAGTCGTCGCTGGTCGAGACCAGCCCGCCGCCGCCCGACGCGACCACAGGCGGCTTGGTGATGTCCAGCACCATGAAGCCTTCGGCCGGAACCAGCTTCTGGACCTTTGGGCCCCAGACATAGAGCGAGGCCAGGCGGTCGTTCTTCTTGGCCGGCAGCCAGAAGCCGGTGTCGACCATCTTCAGCGGCTCGAAAATCCGTGTGCGCATGAAGTCGGCTAGCGACATGCCCGACAGCTTCTCGACGACATGGCCCTGGATATCGACCGAGGCGCTGTACTTCCACTGGCCGCCCGGCTGATCGATTAGCGGCAGGGCCGCGACCTTGTCGATGAACTCCTTGGCCGATTTCGAGCCCAGCACGCCTGTATCGACATAGGCCTTGTCGACCGGATTGTCGGCGATCAGGCCATAGGCGAAGCCGCCCGAATGGCTCATCAGCTCGCGCATGGTTGGCGGGCGGTTGGCGGCCTCGGTGATGAAGCTTCCGTCCGTGTTTTGGCCCCTGTAGACGCGCAGCTTGGCGAATTCGGGGATATATTTGCTGACCGGATCGTCGAGGCGCCACTTGCCCTCCTCGAACAGGATCATCATCGCCACGCCCGTGACGGGCTTGGTCTGGGAATAGATGCGGAAAACCGTATCCCGGCTCATGGGCGGGCCGTCGAAACCCTTCTTGCCATGAACCTGGAAGCTGACGATCTTGCCGTGGCGGGCGACCATGGTGGTGACACCCGGCAGATGGCCTTGATCGACCAGGGCCTGCATGTGGGCGTCGAGACGCTTCAGGCGCTCGCTGGAAAAGCCGACGCTCTCGGGAGACGCAGGCGCGAGGGTGACAGCAGGACTGCTCCTCGGAGCTGCCTGCAGCGGCGCGCCGAGCGCCAGAAGTCCGACCGCCAGAGCGGTTCCAACCCAACGACGCAAAGCCATTCCGCCATTCCCCGAACGTTTGTTTGAAGTGACCTTAAGGTGAATTCGGACGCTTGCGCAGCCAGAATTTCTCAAGGGCTTCGGTGGGGTGTTTCCTGACCCGTGACGACCTCACTCACAGCCATCCACGAGCACCAGCTTGCTGGCGGTCGTCCGATGGCGGATCGCGAAAAGCGCCTGAGCATCAGGGTCGTCCAGAAACGCTTCCGCGTCCCGCCGCGAAGGAAATTCCAGGATGACCATGCGCTCCGGAGCCCATTCGCCTTCCATCACGCTCGGCGGCTCGCCTCGAACCATGTACCGCCCGCCATGCTTCTCGATAAACGCCGGGATTTCGGACACGTAGGGCATGAAGCCTGGAAGGTCGTGAACCGAGAAGTCGAGTACGAGATAGGCTTTCATCGTCCCTCCTGATGCCGCCGATGCACCACAACGCCTACTCAACCGCGAACTTCAGGCCCGCATTGGCTTCCAGTCGCGCGATCAACCGGCCCTGCATCGCCGCGCCCGGCGTCCAGATCCCGCCGGGGATATCGGTCGCCTCCTCCACCAGACAGATCGCCGCCTCCGAGATCATCTTGGATGTCGAGCCATAGCCGGGGTCCTTGTCGCCCTTCACCGAGGCGCGGATCTGACGGCCATCGGCGGCGACGCCCAGGAACAGCACATCGTAGAAGCCGGTCTCGCGCTCTTCCTTACTGGGTCCCTCGCCCGGCTTTGGACCGCCTTCGCCGCCCAAACCGCCGCCCGAGGCGGCGATCATCATGGCGACCTGCTCGCCCTGTTCGCCGGGACCGGTCAGCATCATCTCGTCATAAACGAAGTCGATGCCATAGGCGTGGCCCAGCAGGGCGTTGGAGCGGTGAACGTTGCGCGTGTTGATGGCCGCCATCACGAACGGCGCGACCCACGAGCCCAGATCCTCGTCCAGCATCGGCTTGTTCCCCGACGGCTGGTCGGGTCCGTGGAAGCCGGGAACCAGCGAGAACGGGTTCTTCAGAAGCGCGACGATCGACGGATCGCGCGCGGCGGCGGCCATGGTCGCCTTCAGGCTGGCGGCCGTGCCGCCCGAGAAACCGCCCTTCATGCCCCGCACCCGGCCCTTCACGCGGGGGACGGGTCCGCCCAGCCTGGCCTTGGACGCCTCCTGCAGGAACCAGACGCCCAACTCGAACGGGATGGAGTCGAAGCCGCAGGAGAAAACGATCCGCGCGCCGGTGCGTTTGGCTGTCGCCTCGTGAGCGTCGATCATGTGGCGCATCCAGGCTGGCTCGCCGCACAGGTCTAGATAGTCTGTCCCCGCCTCGGCGCAGGCCGCCACCAGCGCCCCGCCATAGAGCTGGTAGGGGCCGACCGTGGTCAGCACCGCCTTGGTTCGACCGACCATGGCCTTCAGAGATTCGGCGTCGTCCGCATCAGCGGTGACCAGTGGCGTCTTGGCCATGTCCATATCGATCTGGGCGCCGATCTCGTCGCGTACGGCGGCCAGTTTTTCGAGGCTGCGCCCGGCCATCGCCCAGCGCAAGTTGCGGCTGACGCCATAGCGCGCCGCCAGATACTCGGCCACCAGCCGGCCGGTGAAGCCGCTTGCGCCATAGACAATGATATCGAATTCTGCCGCCGGGTTCATGCGCCCCTCCCTGATTTTGAAGGAGGATGACGGCATCGCCTCGCGCGTGCAAACAGGTGTTTAAAGTCCCGGCTTTTCCAACGCCTGATAGACCAGCGTTCGCGTCGTGGCATCGAGGCCTGACCCCACACCCCCCAGCCGCTGGATCATGCCGATGAAGAACAGGTCGTTGGCCGGATCGATCCAGAACCAGGTGCCGGCGCTGCCGCCCCAGCTGATCGTGCCGGGACCGACCGGCGCGCCGGAGGCCGCTGGATCCACCGCCACCGCGACATCGAGGCCGTAGCCCATGCCCAGGGCGAACGGGAATGGCTTCTGGCTTGGCTGCAGCACTCCAGCGGTGCCGTTGGTGGTGACGGCGAAACTGGCCGGCAACTGGTTCAGCCGCATCAGGGCAACCGTCTCGGGCTGCAGGATGCGGGCTCCATCGAGATCCCCGCCGTTGAGGATCATCTGGGCGAACCGCGCGAAGTCTTGCGCGGTGGAGACCAGACCGCCGCCGCCTGACGGCGCCGCCGGCGGCTTGGTGATATCGCGCCAAGACCCCTCCACCGCCGGGATCAGCTTGCCGGTGGCGTCAGCGTCATACAGCGCCGCCAGGCGGCCGACCTTTTCCTGGGGCACGTAGAAGGCCGTATCGCCCATGCCCAGCGGCGTGAAGATCCGCGTCTGCATGAACGCCGGCAGTGACTGGCCCGACAGCTTCTCGACGATATAGCCCTGGATGTCGGCGGCGACGCTGTAGCGCCACAAGGTGCCCGGCTCGGCGAACATCGGCAGGGTAGAGACCTTGCTGACCAGCTCGCCCAGCGATTCCGACTGCAGTACGGCCGCCCGATAATAGGCCTGGTCTGCGGAACTGGAGGGGTCGTCGGTGATGCCATAGGCGAAGCCCGCCGTATGGGTCATCAGCTCGCGCATGGTCGGCGGGCGAGAGATGGGCGTCAGCACCGGCCGGCCCTCGGCGTCCATCTTTGCGACACGCAGATTGGCGAATTCCGGCACATATTTGCTGACCGGATCGTCCAGGCTCCACTTGCCCTCGTCATAGAGGATCAGCATCGCCACGCCGGTGACCGGCTTGGTCTCCGAGCGGATGCGGAAGATGGCGTCGACGGGCATCGGGTCGCCGACCTCCAGACCACGTTTTCCGAAGGTCGAGGCCTGGACGATCTGGCCGTGACGGGCCAGCAAGGTGACGGCGCCGGCCACCTGGCCCGTGTCGACCATGGCCTGCATGGTCTCGTCGAGCTTCTTCAGCTTGGGTGACGAAAAGCCGACCGCCTCGGGCTTGACGCGCGGCAGCGACGGAGCGGCCGACGCCCCGCCGACGGCGGCGGCGCAGCCAAGCAGCCCGGCGACAAGCGCGATCGCCTTTTGTCTCAACCGCGCGCCATTCATTTCGGCTTGAACCGCTTGGAGGTCGGGAAGCCCTTGGGCGCCGCCTTGCCGGCGCTGGCGCGGCGGCCGGCGAAGGTCTGCCAGTCGGCCCAGTCGCGCTTGCGGCCGGCGGCATCGATCCAGTAGCCGCCGGTCTCGGCGTTGAACGACAGCGCGTCGCGCAGGCCGCCCTCGCGATAGGCTTGGAGCTTGACGCCCTTGCCGCGCGGCATTTCCGGCAGTTCCTCCAGCGGGAAGATCAGGATCTTGCCGTTGTCGCCGATCACGCCCAGCTGGTCGCCGGTGGCTTCCAGGCAGAAGGCCGCGCCGGCGGCGTCGACGGTCAGGACCTGCTTGCCGGCCTTGCGATTGGCGAGCGCTTCTTCCTCGGGCATCAAGAAGCCATAGCCCAGCTTCGAGGCCAGAATGCGTTTGCGCCCGGCCTTGAACGGGAAGACGTCAAGGATCTTCACCTTGTCCTCCAGCTCGATCATCATCCGCAGCGGCTCGCCATGGCCGCGCGCGCTCGGCAGCTTGTCGCAGCCGATGGTGAAAAAGCGACCGTCGCTGGAGAAGATCAGCAGCTTGTCGGTGGTCTCGGCCGGGACCAGGAAGCCCAGCTTGTCGCCTTCCTTGAACTTCAACTCGGAAGGATCCTCCACCTTGCCCTTGGCGGCGCGGATCCAGCCGCGATCCGACAGGATGATGGTGATCGGCTCGCGAACGATCAGCGCCTCAATGGCCGCCTCGGCGTCGATCAGCGGGGCGTCGGCGAAGACCGAGCGGCCAGTGATGCCGTTGATCCGGGGCTTGTCCAGCGGGTGCTTAATCTTCAACAGGGTGGCGCGCACCTGCCGCAGGCCCGTTCCGACCAGCTTCCACTGCTTCTCGTCGCTGGCCAGCATGGCGATGATGCCGTCGCGTTCTTCCATCAGCTCGGCGTGCTCACGGCGGATTTCCATCTCCTCCAGCTTGGCCAACTGGCGCAGGCGGGTGTTGAGGATGGCGTCGGCCTGGAGGTCCGACAGCGTGAAGGTCGAGATCAGCTTCTGTTTCGGCTCGTCCTCGTAGCGGACGATGCGGATCACCTCGTCCAGATTGAGGTAGGCGATCAGCAGGCCGTCCAAAATGTGCAGGCGCGCTTCGATCTTGCCCAGGCGGTGCTTGGCCCGGCGGGTCAGCACCTCGCGGCGGTGAGCCAGGAACGCCATCAGCGCCGCCTTCAGGCCCATGACACCCGGGGTCCCGCGCGCGTCCAGCACGTTCATATTGACCGGAAAGCGGCTCTCCAGCGCGGAGAGCTTGAACAGGCTCTCCATCAGCACTTCGGGCTCGACGTTCTTGGACTTGGGCTCCAAAACGAGCCGGATGTCCTCGGCGCTCTCGTCGCGCACGTCGCCCAGCAGGGCTGCCTTCTTGCTCTCGATCAGGTCGGCCAGCTGTTCGACCAGATCCGACTTCTTCACCTGATACGGGATCTCGGTGACAACGATCTGATAGGTCCCGCGACCGGTGTCTTCCTTCTCCCACCTGGCGCGGACACGCACGCCGCCGCGGCCGGTCTCGTAGGTTTCCAGCAGGCTGTCGCGCGGCTCGACGATGATGCCGCCGGTCGGGAAGTCGGGACCCGGGATGCGCTCCAGCAGGTCGGCCGTCGTCGCTTCGGGCCGGCTCAGCAGCAGCAGACAGCCGTCGATCAGTTCGGCGGGGTTGTGCGGCGGGATCGAGGTGGCCATGCCGACCGCGATGCCCGACGAGCCATTGGCCAACAGGTTGGGGAAGCCCGACGGCAGAACCACCGGCTCTTCGTCCTGGCCGTCATAGGTGGGCCGGAAATCGACCGCATCCTCGTCGATGCCGTCCAGCAGCAAGGTCGCGGCCGTGGTCATCCGGCATTCGGTGTAGCGCATGGCGGCGGCGTTATCGCCGTCGATATTGCCGAAATTGCCCTGGCCTTCGACCAGCGGAATGCGCTGGGCGAAGTCCTGGGCCAGACGGACCAGGGCGTCATAGATCGACTGGTCGCCGTGCGGGTGGAAGTTACCCATCACCTCGCCGACCACCTTGGCGCACTTGCGCGCCGCAGCCTCGGGGTTCAGGCGCATGTTGTTCATCGCGTAGAGCACGCGACGGTGCACAGGCTTGAGACCGTCGCGCACGTCCGGCAGAGCCCGCGAACTGATCGTCGACAGGGCATAGGCCAGATAGCGGCGCGACAGGGCTTCTGTCAGCGGCTCGTCGAGAATGCGGTCGCCGTCGCCAGGACCGCCGGGGGGAAGGACAGGTTTGTTCATCGGGGAGATTCGTTACGCGTGAACCTCACCCTAGCAGAAACCCGCCGCCCGATTCGACGGCTTAGACGGTGGCCAGACGCGGATTTCCCGCCTCGACCGCCAGCTTGGCGCGTGTCGTCAGCTTGCCGTCCCGGCGGGTAATGGCGTCAAGCACCTTGAACTCCGTCGTCCAGCGTTCTGGCGTGACGTCGCAAATGGCGTAGCCGCGCTGGCTGTTGTTGAACTTCAGCTGGGGATTGACGGCCTGGATCTTGGCCATGTCGTCGCGCTGATCCACGCCGTCGCCGCTCGACGAGATCGAGGTGACGACAAATTCGGTCCCGATCGGCGCGCCTTCGGGACGGGCCCCGTCCAGGTGCAGTTCACCGGCATAGTTCTGGTGCTCGTCGCCGGTCAGCACGATGGGGTTGGAGACCTTCCGATCACGGATCGCCTTCAGCAACCGGCCGCGCGGCGTGCGATATCCAGCCCACGAGTCGGGATTGACCGCCGTCCCTTCGCCGGGCTGGCGGTCCAGATCCATGACCATGATCTGCTGGGCCAGCACGTTCCAGGTCGCCTTGGACCTGGAGAGGCCGTCGATCAGCCACTTCTCCTGCTTCAGGCCCAGAACCTCGGCCTTGGCCGCCTCGATCTCGGCGCACGAGCCGAACTTGTCGCCACACGGCTGGTTGGTGCGGTACTGACGGGTGTCCAGCAGGTTCAGGTCCATCAGCCCGCCAAAGCTGGCGCGGCGATAGAGCTGGATGGTCGTACCGACCGGAAAGCTGCTGGGCCGCAGCGGCATGTTCTCGAAATAGGCCTGGACCGCCGCTTGCCGGCGCAGGTTGAACAGCTTGGGCTCAACGCCATCCTGATCCAGATCCGTGACCCAATTATTGTCAGTCTCGTGGTCGTCCCACACCACGAACCACGGCGCGGCGGCATGAGCGGCCTGCAGGTCGGCGTCCATCTTGTATTGGGCATAGCGGCGGCGGTAGTCGTCGAGGCTGTAGATCTCGCCGCCAAAGTGCTGGCGGACGTTCTCCACCGGCCCCTTGCCGCTGTTCCAGACGCGGTTTCCGCGACCTTCGTAGATGTAGTCGCCATAGCAGAACACGAAGTCGGGATTGTCCTCGGCCAGGCGACGATAGGCGGTATAGTAGCCCTGCTCGTAGTTCTGGCAGCCCGCGACGGCGAAGCGGACCCGGTTTACCGTCGAACCCACGGCCGGAGTCGTGCGCGCTCGCCCTGTGAGACTACGTTCCTTGCCGGCCACGAAGCGGTACCAGTAGTCGCGGCCCGCCTCGAGGCCGCCGACCTCGACATGCACAGCGTGAGCCAGCTCCGGCATGGCGATGGCGACGCCCTTGGCGACGATGGTTTTGAACCCGACGTCGGCTCCGACTTCCCACGACACTTCCACCGGCTGGCTGGGCATGCCGTGGCCGATCTCCAGCGGTTCGGGGGCCAGTCGGGTCCAGATCACGAAGCCGTCCGGCTGCGGATCGCCCGAGGCGACGCCGAGCTGGAACGGATGGATGGAGAACACCGGCTGAGCCAGCGCCTGTCCGCTGTAGAGCGGGATCGACAGGCCGGCGAAGGCCGCGCCTCCGAAAGCGGCTAAAGCGCGCCGACGCGACAGGGCGTAGCGATCAAGCAGGATGGACATCGGCGACTCCTCGGACAGGCTTGCCCGATATCGCGACTTTGTGACGGATCGTTTCGCGCCCTAGAGTCGCCCGGCCTCACCCAGCCGATCCAGGAGCCACATGCGGGTCGGCGGCAGCGGCCGGTTCAGCGGGCCAAACACGAACTGCTCGAGAAAATGGCCGGTGATGTCCAGCCCGGCCTTCACGTCGCCCTCCGCCAGCCCGCCCTGGGCCGACAGCAGAAACGGCGGCAGGGCCAACAGCTTGTCCTTGTAGGGCTCGCCCGCCCCACGGCTGACGGCGCGGCCGGTGCGCGGACTGACATAGATCAAATCATCGAAGGTCCCGGTGGCAGCGCATTTGGAGAGGTCCAGGCCAAAGCCCAGCTCCTGCAACAGCCCGGCCTCGTAGCGCACATAGACCGCCGGCCAGATGTCGGGGATCTGCAGCACGCCGATCAGGGCTTCAAGCGCATGGAAGGCGCCCGGATGGGCCTCGCGCTCAGGCAAGGCTCCGGCGGCCAGCGACGCCGCAGAGGATAGTCCGGCCAGGGCCAGGGGGTCGTCGAACAACGAAGCCACCCCCTCGCCCATCGGCTCCAGGGTCGCCGTCCCGAGTTGATCGGACATCCGGGCGCGGTAGCGGGCGATCACCCGCGAGCCCGGCTGCAGGAACGGCTTCATCCGCCGCGAGGCGGCGCCCGCCACATGGGCCACGAACTTGCCGCGCTCCAAGGTCAGCAGTTCGACAATGGCGCCCGTCTCGCCATGGATGCGAGCCGACAGGACAAGGGCGTCGTCCTCCCACTCCATCTAGGTCGGCGTCCCCCACGCCACGACCTTCTCCAGCACCGGCCGCCACGAGGTCTCGACCGGCAGGCCGATAACATTGCGCAGGGTCGCTTCCAGTTCGTCGGTGGACAGGCAGCGTTGCTCAACGGCGCCGTCGACCCGGCGCACCGTCAGGCGATTATCGCGCAGCACATGCCGAGCCTCAGGCGTCGTGCGCCCTACAACCAGCGTCGAGGTCAGAACCGAGGTGGGGTGGGCATAGCTGTAGAAGTTGACCGGCTCGAAATCGACATCGGCCATCGGCTGGGGCGACACCTGATAGACCGGCGTCCAAACGCCAGTCAGATCGGCTTCGATCCGCCATTCCTCCTCGATACACACTGAGCGGAACAAGCCGTTCGGCGTGGCTTGCTGCCCGTCCAGCGCGAAGCGAACGGGTCCCGTAAGCACACAGCCGGCGAAACCGACATCGACCAGCCAAGGCTCGGCGTCGATCGTCACCCGCAACACCATGTGCGATCGGGCGCGCGACGGCGCATCCGCGGGCTTCATCCACATCATCCGGGCGATCAGGGCCTCGACCTGAAAGCCCAGCGCGGTCAGCACGCGCTTCAGCAAACCGTTCTGTTCATAACAGTAGCCGCCGCGTCCCGCCGCCAGCAGCTTGGCGTCCACATCGGCCGGAACCAAGCTGATAGGCTTGCCCAGCAGCACGTCGAGGTTCTCGAACGGGATCGCGTCGGGGTGCTTCTGGGTGATGGCCCGCAGCACGGCCAGGGTCGGCTCGCGCGGGCCGTCATAGCCGATCCGCGCGAAATAGGCGTCGAGGTCGACCGCTGGAGCAGCTTGGGAAAAGGCGTTTTCGATCTTGCTCACTGGGCGTGATATTCCCGGTATGTTCTCACCCGTTAGGACAGCCTGACAGCGATCAAGTCAAGAGCCGCGCCGCCACATGGGCAGGCGCGGCGCCGGATCAGACGTCGAAGTCCAGGCCCATGTCGCTGAACAGCCCCCGCTCTTCGGCCCAGTTTTCCTTGACCTTCACGTGCAGGAACAGGTGCACCTTGCGATCCAGGATGTCGCACAGCTCCTCGCGCGAGGCCTGGCCGATCCATTTCAGAGTCTGTCCGCCCTTACCCAGGATGATGGCCCGCTGGCCATCGCGTTCGACATAGATGGTCTGCTCGATGCGGGCGCTGCCGTCGGCGCGTTCCTCGAAGGCGGTCGTCTCGACCGAAGCCGCGTAGGGCAGCTCCTCGTGGACGCGCAGATAGATCTTCTCGCGGGTGATCTCGGCGGCCAGCAGGCGGGCCGGCAGGTCGGCGGTCTGGTCTTCCGGATACAGCCACGGGCTCTCTGGCATCGCGGCGGCCAGACGCTCCATCAGGTCGTCGACGCCGGCGCCGGTGGCGGCGCTGATCATGAAGACCTCGGAATAGACGCCGGTGTCGAACAGCTCCTGCGTGACTTTCAGCAGGGTGTCGCGCTTGACGCCGTCGATCTTGTTCAGCGCCAGGATCACTTGGCGATTGGCGGTCTTCAGGCCCTCGATGATGGTCTGGACGTCCTGCACCGAGCGGTGCTCGGCGGGCGTGGCCTTGTTGATGTTCGAGGCCAGCTCGGCCTGGACGTCGATCAGGTGCACGGTGACTTCAGCCTGTTCCGAGCCATTCCAGGCGGATCGAACCATGGCGCGGTCGAGCCGGCGCCGCGGGCTGAAGATGCCGGGGGTGTCGACCAGGATGATCTGGGCCGCGCCGTGCATGGCCACGCCGCGCACGGGAAAGCGCGTCGTCTGGACCTTCTGGGTGACGATCGAGACCTTGGCGCCGACCATACGGTTGACCAGGGTGGACTTGCCAGCGTTCGGGGCGCCGATGATCGCGGCGAAACCGGCCCTCGTCGTTTGAGGGGGGGTGGCGAGTGGGGTGTTTTGAGGTGTGTCAGTCATTGCGCGTGCGTGTAGCACAGCGGGGCCAAAAAGCAGACGCCCCTATTCCGCGCCTTCCCGATCCAGCAGCGCCTTGGCGGCGGCCTTCTCGGCGTCCTGACGCGAGCGGCCGGTGGCGAACACCGAATCGACTCCGACCACTGTCACCTGCACCGTGAATACCGGCGCATGATCAGGCCCGGTGCGATCCTTGACGGCATAGGTTGGTAGCGGCTTGCCCTTGCCCTGGGCCCACTCCTGCAGAGCGGTCTTGGGATCGCGCGGCTTGCCTTGCGCGGCGCGGTCGAATTCGGCGCTCCACAGGTCCAGGAACACCCGGCGCGCCGCATCCAGCCCGCCATCGCGGTAGAGCGCGGCCATCAGGGCTTCGCAGCCGCCGGCCAGGATGGAGTCGGTCTCGCGACCGCCGATCTTGCTGGACGAGGCCGACAAGCGCAGAGCCGGACCCAGCTCGGCGGCGCGGGCCACGCGGGCGCAGGTCTCGCCGCTGACCAGGGCGTTGAGGCGCGGGGCCAGTTCGCCTTCCTTGGCCAGCGGGAACCGCTCGGCCAGCGCCTCGGCGGCCAGCAGCCCCAGCACGCGGTCGCCGATGAACTCCAGCACCTCGTTGTCGGCGGTCTTCTTGGCGCCGTCGCCGACGCTAGCATGCGTCAGGGCCTGTTCCAGCAAGGCCCGGTCCGAGAATGCATAACCGATGCGGCGCTCCAGGTCGCCGACGGCGGCGACCCGCCTATCCATGGCTGGCTATCACTTCAGGACGCGGAAGAAGCGGCTGGGACGGGCGTCCATCACCCAGGTCCAGGGCTTGAACAGCTCCGCGTTGCGGTTCCAGGACAGCAGGATGATCTGGGCCTTGCCGACCAGATTCTCGGCCGGAACAAAGCCGACCCCAACCTCGTCGCCGATATACTGGTCCAGTTCATAGTCCCACTTGCAGGTCCCAGCGCCGGTCTTGAACGGCGAGACGCCCGGGTCGAACCGGCTATCGGCCGAGTTGTCGCGGTTGTCGCCCATGAAGAAATAACAGCCCTCCGGCACCGTATAGACGCCGGTATTGTCGCCGCGGCTGTCGGGGCCGTAGTCTTGGGTCTGGTATTTGCGGCCTTCGGGATTGGTCTCCTCGAAGCGCTGAACCTGCTGGGTAAAACCGTAGCCCATATCGACCAGGGCAGGCTGTTGCGCCGCCATCGCCAGGGGCTTGCCGTTGATGTTGACGACGCCGCCGCGCACCTGGACCTTGTCGCCTGGCATGCCGATCAGGCGCTTGATGTAGTCGGTGCGGTTATCGCGCGGCAGCTTGAAGACGATGATATCGCCGCGCTTGGGCGTCTTGCCCAGGGTCCGGCCGTTGAGGATCGGCGGGCTAAACGGGATCGAGTGCTTGCTCCAGCCATAGCTGAACTTGCTGACGATGATGTAGTCGCCTTCCAGCAGGTTCGGCTCCATCGACCCCGACGGAATGGTGAAGGGCTGGAACAGCAGAACCCGCAGCACCAGGGCGATGCCCAAGGCATAGGCCACCGTCTTGATGATCTCGATGAACTCCTGGACGGCGCCGCCCTTTTCGGTCGGCGAGGTGTCGTCGGCGGCGTCGGTCATGCGGGCGCTGGGCTCTCGATCAATGGGGTTCCGGCGAACCGGTCAGGCTTAGCTAGACGCGCTTTGCGCGACGGGCAAGCGTCACGCCCGTTAACTCGGGTTCATGGCGGCGGTTGGGCGGCGCCGCAGGGATCGGAAAAGTCGTTATTCCGGAAGAGCCTCGATGATCACGAAGGCCTGGGCGTAGGGGTGATCGTCGGTCAACGACAAATGCACCACCGCCTTCATGCCGGCGGGAACCATCTGCGCCAAACGCTCGGCCGCGCCGCCGGTCAGGGCCATGGTTGGCTTGCCCGACGGCAGGTTGATCACCCCCATGCCAGCCAGATGCACGCCACGCTTCAGGCCAGTGCCCAAGGCCTTGGAGCAGGCTTCCTTGGCGGCGAAACGCTTGGCGTAGCTGCTGGCGCGGTCGGGTTTGCGCTCCGACCGCGCCCGCTCGAGCTCGGTGAAGACCTTGTTCGTGAAGCGGTCGCCAAAGCGCTCCAGCGACTTCTCGATCCGCCGGATGTCGCAGAGATCCGAGCCGATGCCGATGATCACGCGGCGGCCTCATGACGAGCCGCGTCCATCAAGACTCTCATCCGCTGGATCGCCTGGGGCAGGCCCACGAAAATCGCCTCGCCAATCAGGAAATGGCCGATATTGAGCTCGGCGATCTGCGGAATGGCGGCGATCGGCTTGACCGTGGCGTAGTCGATGCCGTGACCCGCGTGGACTTCCAGTCCCAGGCTGGAGGCAAGGGCCGCGCCCGTCTTCAGCCGTTCGAGAATTGCTTTTGCGCGTTCGACCTCACCGGCCCGGGCCGCGTCGCAATAGGCGCCGGTGTGGAGCTCGATCACCTGCGCCCCCACGGCATGAGCCGCCCGAATCTGGGCCGGATCGGCCTCGATGAACAGCGACACGCGGCTGCCAGCCTCACGAAGCTGCGTCGTAGCGACGGTGATGGCGTTCTGGCCGCGCACGACGTCGAGGCCGCCCTCGGTCGTGACCTCCTCCCGCCGCTCGGGCACCAGGCAGGCGGCGTGCGGCCTGGCTTGCAGGGCGATGCCGACCATCTCGTCGGTAACCGCCATCTCGAAGTTCAGCGGCTTTCCGCGCTTGAGGCACAGTTCGGTCAGGACCGCGATGTCGGCGTCGGAAATGTGCCGGCGATCCTCCCGCAGGTGGGCCGTGATGCCGTCGGCGCCGGCCGCCAGGGCCAGTTCAGCGGCGCGCACGGGCTCAGGATAGCTGGAGCCCCGCGCGTTTCGGATCGTCGCCACGTGGTCGATATTGACGCCCAGTCGGACGATCATCTGATGTTCGCTACGAATTTTACCGCCCTCGACACTGGTGAGGCAGCCAATCCTTGGCCGTCGCCCCATCCTATCGCCTTCGCGCCGACAGGTGGAGACCTGAAAGCAGCGCTCGGCGTGTTCCGGCCGGGCTTGTCGAAAACGACATGGACAGCGGCCGCAACGCCGTCGAAGGTCCGTCCCCTGAAACTTGTGGGGGACGAGACATGATCCTGAAAACCGCGCGGGCCGCGAGCCTGGTTCTGCTGATGGCGACCACGGCCGGTTCGGCCTTGGCCGCGCCGGTGTCGGCGGGCAAGCTCAAGGCCCTGAAGGCTCAGGCTGTCGCCGGCGTCGAAGCGCGAGCCAAACTCTCCCAAGTGATGAACGACCAGATCTTCTCGTACGGCGAGCTGGGCTTCCAGGAGGTCGAGACCTCAAAATACATCACCGGCGTGCTCGAGGAGAACGGCTTCACCATCCAGCGTGGCGTTTCGGGCATTCCGACCGCCTGGACGGCGACCTGGACCCACGGCGAAGGCGGACCGACCATCGCCTTCGGCAGCGACATCGACTGCATCCCCAAGGCTTCGCAAAAGCCCGGCGTGCCGTGGCACGAGCCGCTGGTGCCCGGCGCGCCCGGTCATGGCGAGGGGCACAATTCCGGTCAGGCCCTCAACGTCGTCGCGGCCTTGGCGCTGAAGGATCTGATGATCAAGGAGAACATCGCCGGGACCCTGATGCTGTGGCCCGGCGTTGCCGAGGAGCTGGTGGCGGGCAAGGCCTACATGGTCCGCGACGGTGTTTTCAAAGGCGTGGACGCGACGATCTTCACCCATGTGGGCACGAACCTCGCGACCACCTGGGGCCAGCCGATGGGCACTGGCCTGGTCTCGGTGAAGTACAATTTCCACGGCGAATCCGCCCACTCGGCCGGCGCGCCCTGGCGGGGTCGAAGCGCGCTGGACGCGGTCGAGCTGATGAACATCGGCTGGAACATGCGCCGCGAGCATCTCAACCCCACGCAACGCTCGCACCACGTCATCGTCGATGGCGGCGACCAGCCCAACGTCGTGCCGTCGGAAGCCAGCGTCTGGTATTATTTCCGCGAACAGAGCTTCGACGCGATCAAGAAGAACTACGCCATCGGCAACAAGATCGCACAAGCCGCCGCCGACATGACCGACACCAAGGTCGATCATCAGGTCGTCGGGACGGCCGCGCCTCGGCACTTCAACCGACCGATTGCCGAGGCCGCCCAGGCCAATATCGAAGTAGTCGGATTGCCGGTCTGGACGGCGGACGAGCAGGCCTTCGCCAAGGCGGTGCAGACCAATATCGGCGCGCCCAAGCAGACGGGGCTCGACGTCAAGCTCAAGGGTCTGTCGCCGCCCGATCCGAAGCCGGAAAGCGGTGGGTCGGACGACATCGGCGACATCTCATGGATCATGCCGACCATCACGATCAACTATCCGTCCAACATCCCCGAACTGCCGGGCCACCACTGGGCGAACGCCATCTCGATGGCCACGCCCATCGCCCACAAGGGCGTGGCGGCGGGCTCAAAGGTAGTCGCGATGACGGCTCTGGACCTGCTGACCCAGCCCAAGCTGCTGGCCTCGGCCAACACCTACTTCAAGGATGTTCAGACCAAGGACCAGAAGTACGTGCCGATGCTGTCGGCGACCGACTTGCCGCAGACCCAGATCAACGCCGGGATCATGGCGACCTACCGGCCAGCGATGAGCAAATTCTACTATGATCCCAGCAAGTACGGGACCTATCTGGAACAGCTGGGCGTCGAATGGCCGGTCAAGCAGCTGACGCCGCCTGCTCCAGCCAAGTGATCTACTGCGCCTTGAGCCGGCGGCTGCCTGGGTCTTCGATGGGGATCGCGGCCAGCTCCGGCGGCAGGGCGTCGGCGGGATAGGCCGGCACTTCCAGGCTGCACAGCGAGACCAGCGGCACGCCGACATCGACCTTGCCGCCCGAACGATCGACGATGCAGGCGGCGGCGATCACGTCGCCGCCGGCCTTCTGGATCGCCGCGATGCATTCGCGCGATGACAGGCCGGTGGTGACGATGTCCTCGACCATCACGACCTTCTGGCCGGGCTCGAGGTGAAAGCCGCGCCGGAACTTGAAGCCGCCACCCTCGCGCTCGACATAGATCGATGCGACGTTCAGGTGACGGGCGGTCTCATAGCCGGGGATGATCCCGCCGACGGCCGGCGACACCGCCACATCGGGCTGGCCGACCGTGGCGATGATCTTCTCGGCCAACGCCTTGCACAGCCGTTCGCAGCGCTCGGGCCGCATAAACACCAGGTTCTTCTGCAGGAAGACCGGACTGTGCAGGCCGGAGGACAGCACAAAGTGGCCTTCGCGAAGGGCCCCTGCGGCGCGAAATTCGTCGAGGACGTCATCATTGGTCATGAGCGGCGCCTATAGCGCACGGCGGCAAGTCCGCCAATCGCCTTGCGTGATGGGCCAGATTTGGCTCTATCACCTCATGAGCGATCCCCAACGTCCCCGCATCGGCTGCGGCGCGGCCATCCTCGACGATCAGGGGCGACTGCTGCTGGTCAAGCGGCTCAAGAATCCCGAAGCCGACCATTGGGGCGTCCCGGGCGGCAAGCTCGACTGGGGCGAGGCGGCGCGGACCTGCGCAGAACGCGAAATCGCCGAGGAGTTGGGCGTCAAGATTGTCGCCGGCCCGGTTCTGGCCATCACCGACATGATCGCGCCCGACTATCACTGGGTGGCGATCACCTATCGAACCGAAAGCTTCGAGGGTGCTCCGGCGATCCAGGAAGCTCATGCGCTGCATGAATGGGGCTGGTTTTCGCTGGACGCCCTGCCCTCGCCTCTGACCGCCGCCACAGTCGACGCGATCGCCGCGCTGACCTGCTAGAGCCCTTTCCGACCTGATGGCTTCATCAGGGTCGGGCGAAAAGGGCTCTAAATCAGATGTTTAGACCATTTTTCGATCCGATAACCGTTTCACACTTATCGGAAAATGCTCTAGCCCCGCGTTCGGTCCACGGTCTCGACCGAAGGGCAGGCCCGCAGAGCAGCCGAGATGTTGGTCAGGTGCTTGGCGTCACGCACCTCGACATCGATGTCGGTGTCGAAGAAGTCGCTCTGCCGATGGTGCATGCGCAGATTGACGATATTTCCGCCAGCCTCGCCGATGATCGTGCAGACCTGACCCAATACGCCGGGCGCGTTCTGGATGGTGGCGTGCAGACGGGTCAGTGACACGGTCTCGCGCTCAGCCTCTGGCGTCCAGTTCAGGTCGCGCCAGAGATCCTCCCGGTCCTCATAGTCGGCCAGTTTGGGGCAGTCGATGGTGTGGACATCCAGTCCTCCATCCTGCTCCTGAGTCCCGTCCTCGCGAAGGATGCCGACGATGCGGTCGCCCGGCACCGGGCTGCAGCAATGGGCGAAGTGCAACGAAACGCCCGGCGTCAGTCCGCCGCCGCCCACATAGAGTCGCGCGCCCTTGCCGCCCTCGATCTTGCGACGGGCCGAGGCGGCGGCCATGTCGCTGTCCTTCATGCCGGGGAAAGCGGTTTCCAGAACCTGGCTCGGTGAGACCCGGCCGCGGCCTACGGCGTCGAACAGCGCGTCGTCGCTCTCGAGCGCGAACCGCTCTCGGATCGGACGCAGTGACACGTCCTTTAACTTCTTGCCGGCCCGTTCGAAGATCTGCTCCACAGACGCCTTGCCCAGGCGCAGGAACTCTTCCTTCTCGGTCTGGCGGATGTGGCGGCGGATGGCTGAGCGAGCGCGACCGGTCACGGTCAGCGAACGCCAGTCCGGCGGCACCACGGGTTTGGAACCCCGGATCACCTCGACCACGTCGCCGTTGTTGAGACCGGTGCGCAGCGGCTTCAGCTCACCATTGATCTTCACGCCGATGCAGGTGTCGCCAACGCTGGTATGGACGGCATAGGCGAAGTCGAGCGGCATCGCACCGCTAGGCAAACTCACCAGCTTGCCCTTGGGGGTGAACACGAACACCTGGTCGAGGAACATCTCAAGCTTGGCGTGCTCGACCAGTTCCTCGGCGTCGCCGCCATGTTCCAGCACCTGGACCAGCTGACGCAGGTTGGCCAGCGGATCGCGGCCGCCAGCGGCTTCCATGCCCTCCAGGTCGAGGCCGTAGGAGGCGTCCTTGTAGCGGAAGTGAGCGGCCACGCCCTCTTCATTGACGCGGTCCATAGCCTCGGTGCGGATCTGCATCTCGATGCGCATGCCGCGCGGGCCGACCACAGTGGTGTGCAGCGAGCGGTAATTGTTGCGCTTGGGCGTCGAGATGAAGTCCTTGAAGCGGTCGGGCACGCTCGACCAGGACCGGTGAAGGACGCCAAGGGCGCGGTAACAGTCTTCCTCGCTGTCGACGATCACGCGGAAGGCGTAAATGTCCGACATCTGCGAGAAGCCGATCGATTTGCGCTGCAGCTTGCGCCAGATCGAATAGGGCGACTTTTCCCGGCCGAAAACTCGCGCCGGGACGCCAGCGGATTCGAGCCGCGCCGCGATCTCCTGCGACACCAGGGCCACCGCCCCGCCCTGCTCGGCGCGCAGGGTTTCCAGCCGGCGGATGATGGCGTTGCGGGCGACCGGATTCGTATGCTCGAAGCTGAGTTCCTCAAGCTCCGTGCAGATGCGGTGGCAGCCGATGTTGCGGGCCAGGGGGGCGTAGATGTCGCGCGTCTCGCGGGCGATGCGCTCGCGCTTGGCCTGAGCCTTGATGAAATGCAGCGTCCGCATGTTGTGCAGGCGGTCGGCCAGCTTCACCAGCAGGACGCGGACGTCCTTGCTGATCGCCAGAATGAACTTGCGCAGGTTCTCTGCCTGACGCGAATGCTCGGCCTGCAGTTCCAGCTTCGAAAGCTTGGTGACGCCCTCGACCAGCTCGGCGATCTCGTCGCCGAACAGGCCCGCGATGTCTTCGCGGGTGACCGGGGTGTCCTCGATCACATCGTGCAGCAGGGCCGTCACGATGGTCGCGGTGTCGAGCCGGTATTCGGTCAGGATACCCGCCACCTCGATGGGGTGGGCATAGTACGGGTCGCCGCTGGCCCGGGTCTGACTGCCGTGCATGCGCATGGCGTAGACATAGGCGCGGTTCAGCAGCGCCTCGTCGGCGGTGGGGTCATAGGAATGAACCCGCTCGATCAGCTCATACTGGCGAAGGAATTTCTGGCGCTGCTTCGGCGGCGAGGCCGCACTGGAGGCCTGAAACGAAGACGCGCCCGAGTCGACCCCGGTTGGGGGATCGATGGGCGCGCGTTCGGAAGTAGCGGCGGCAGGCGCCGCTTCGATGGTCAGAGGGTCTGCGCCGTCGGGGCTCAGTACCGCTCCTCCTGACCGCCGTCACGGTCACTCTGGAGGGCGCGAACCAGTTCCAGCTCGCTCATCTGCATGTGGCTCGGATCAGCCAGCAGGGCCAGGGTCTCGGCTTCTTCCTCGGCTTCAGTGTGCTCATCGACGCGTTGCAGCGTGCTGATCAGCTGTTCCTTGAGGCCTTCGTGATCGACGACGTCGTCGGCGATCTCGCGCAGGGCGACGACGGGGTTCTTGTCGTTATCCCGATCGACCAGCAGGGCGGCGCCCGCCGAGATGCCGCGCGCCCGGTGGGCGGACAACAGAACAAGCGCGAACCGGTTCGGAACCTTCTCGACGCAATCTTCGACGGTGACGCGGGCCATGAATTCCTCGGGCTAGCCGTGATGCTCTGCAAAATAAGGGTCCGAGCGGCGTTACGCAACGCCGCTGAGGTTGTCGCCCATCTTTCGCGAGGGGGCGCTTATGCCCGCTTCGCGTGGGGAAGTCTAGAGCGCGAAGTTCATGGCCTGGCGTCGCGCCCCACGCTCGCGACTTCCGCCAGTCGCGCCGCGGTCTCGCCACTCACCGGGTGACACCAATTCGGGGCGATCTCGGCCAGTGGACCCATGACGAACAGGCGCTCGTGGGCGCGGGGATGCGGCACGGTCAAGCCGCCCGAAACGACGCTTTGGCCGTAGGCTATCAGGTCAAGATCGAGCGTCCGGGGTGCATTGGGCGCCCCGCGAGCCCGGCCAAAACGGGCTTCGACGCGGTGGAGGGCGGCAAGGGTCCCGAATGGATCCAGCGAGGTCTCGACCACCGCCACTCCATTCAAATAGGCGGGCAGGGTCTCATCCGGCCAGGCCGCCGAGGTCCACCAGGACGACCGAATCATGACTGCCAAGCCCTCTGACGGAAAGGCCACCAGCGCAGCTTCCAACAAGGCTTCGCGACTCGTATAGGCTCCCGGCAGATTACAGCCGAGGGCCACGATTACGGCCTCGTCCAAGCCATTTCGATCGACCGTATTTTTCAAGGAAATCGCCGCGTTGACCTTCTATCCCACCGACCGTTTGGCCCTGTTCATTGACGGGGCCAATCTCTATTCGGCTGCCAAGGCGCTGGGCTTCGACATCGACTACCGCAAGCTGCTCGACGAGTTCAAAAAGCGCGGCGTCCTGATCCGAGCCCATTATTACACCGCCATCAACGAGAATGACGACTATTCGCCGATCCGGCCGCTGGTCGACTGGCTCGACTACAACGGCTTCACCCTGGTGACCAAGCCGGCCCGCGAGTTTACCGACAGCCAGGGCCGCAAGCGCTGGCGCGGCGACATGGACGTCGAGATCGCCGTCGACATGCTGCAGATCGCCGAAACCGCCGACCATCTGGTGCTATTTTCGGGCGACGGCGACTTCCGGGCCGTGGTGGAGGCGGTGCAACGCAAGGGCCGGCGGGTCACCGTGGTCTCGACCATGAAGAGCCAGCCGCCGATGACCAGCGACGACCTGCGCCGCCAGGCCGACGACTTCGTCGACCTGAACGACCTGGCCAATATCATCGGCCGCCCGCAGCGCGCGCCGGCGCCGCGCCCGATGGTCGACGCCCGCACCCAGGCCGAGCGCGAGGCCGACGATGAATATTGAGCAGCGCTCCAACATCCTGGGCGAGGTTGTCCCCTCGCCCGCCGAGCCGCCGCGCGGCTGTCCGCTATGCCCGCGCCTGGTGGCCTATCGCCGCGAAAACCAGGAGCTCTATCCTGACTGGTTCAACGGGCCCGCCCCGTCTTTTGGCGACAAAGATGCGCGGCTGCTGGTCGTTGGCCTGGCCCCAGGTCGCAAGGGGGCCAACCGCACCGGCCGGCCGTTCACTGGCGACTATGCCGGGACCCTTCTCTACGACACCCTGATCAAGTTCGGTTTCGCCACCGGCAAGTTCGAGGCGCGCGCCGACGACTCTTTGAGGTTGATCGGCAGCGCGGTGACCAACGCCGTGCGCTGCGCGCCCCCCGGCAACAAGCCCGAGACCAGTGAAGAGAATACCTGCCGGCCGTTCCTGACGAACCGGATCGAGGCCTTCCCGAAGCTGAAGGCCATCGTCACCCTGGGCGACGTCTCACGGCGCAACGTGCTGAAGGCTTTGGGCCTGAAGGCGTCGGCGGGCATTCCTGGCCACGGCTCAGAATTCCAGGCTGGCCCCTATCGGGTGTTCAACAGCTATCACTGCTCGCGGCTCAACACGAACACCGGCCGCCTGACGACGCCGATGTTCGAGGATCTGTTTGCGCGGGTGAAGGCCTATATCGACGCGGCTGCCTAGGGCCGCCTCGACAGCCAGCCATTGTCGGCCATCCAGTCGCGCAGGCGATCCGGCCAGACCTTGATGGCGGCCTTGTCGGTGCGGAGGCCCATATTGAAGGCGTGACCTCCGGTCTGGAACAGGTGGAACTCGACCGGGACCTTCGCGGCCCGGAACTTGGCGAGCAGTTCGACCGGCGGGGCCGAGCAGCACTCGTCGTCATCGGCCGCCAGAATGAAGGCTGGCGGTGTATTTGCGGGGATCTGGTCGGGAACACCCAGTGGCCCCGGATAGATCAGAACCTGGAAGTCCGGTCGCGCGCTGACCGAATCGATGGCGTCAACCTTCGGATCCTTCGACGCGTCCTGATAGACCTCAAGGTTCACCACCTCGCCGCCGCCTGAAAAGCCCATCAGCCCGATGCGCGCGGGATCGACTCCGAACTCGGCGGCATGAGCGCGGACGTAGCGCACCGCCCGCGCGGCGTCCTGGCGGGCGTGGTCCAGGACGTAGGGCGAACCTTCCTCGCGGAAGAGCCGGTATTTCAGCACGAAGACCGCCACGCCCATCGGGTTCATCACCTTGGCGACGTCCGTGCCTTCGGGATGAATGACCAGCATCCGATGCCCACCGCCCGGCAGCACGATCAGGGCCGCACCATTGGCCTCGTCCTTAGGCGGCAGATAGGCCGTCACCGAGGGGTTGTTGATGCTCTTGGCCCAGTACTCGGCCGCCTGCTCGGGGATATCCTTGCGGCTCTCGAAGCCCGGCGCGCCCTTGGGCCAGAGCGGGATCTGCTGCTGAGCCGAAGCGAAGCCTGGCGCAAGCATCGCCAGTGCGAAAACGACCGCCCTCACAGTCGCACCGTCCGGCCTTCGCGGGCGGCCCGGTAGATGGCCTCGACGACCCTCATGTCCTTGAGCCCCTCTTCCCCGCCGACAATCGGATCAGCGCCCGTCAGGATGCATTCGGAGAAATGGTCGAGCTGCCCCGAGAACTGGTTCTTGCGGACCGGCGCCGGTTCGTGCGCCGCGGTCCTTTCGTCAAGGCGAACCGTCATCGCCTGACCGCCATAGCCCGTAGCGGGCTCGATCTCGGCCCAGCCCTTCGGACCCGAGACCCGGTAGCGATTGACGTTGGAGCTATAGGCCGAGACGCAGTTGGCTGTCGCGCCCGAGGGGAACAGGAGCTGGAAGTTGATGACATCCTCCACTTCCCTGAACCGGATATCCGATCGGTCGGTGGACTCGATGGCATTGACCGCGAGGGGCTCCTCCCCCGTCAGGTATCGCGCGGCATTGAGGCTGTAGATGCCGATGTCAGCCAAGCTGCCGCCGCCGGACAGCGCCTTCTTCAGCCGCCACTGACTGGGGTCGCCGATGGTGAAGCCATGGTCAGCTACGACCGTGCGAATGGGACCGAGCACGCCGCTACGCGCCAGCTTGATGGCCTCGATATTATGGGCCTGAAAGCGACTGCGATAGCCGATCATGAGCTTGCGGCCGGCGGCCTTGCAGGCGGCTATCATAGCCTCGCCGTCAGCTACCGATGTCGCCATCGGCTTCTCGCACATCACATGCTTGCCGGCCTTGGCGGCCCGCTCGGTGAAGGTGCGGTGCAGGCTGTTTGGGGTGATGATGTAGACGATGTCGACGGCCGGATTGTCGATGATCCGGTCGAAGGTCTCGTAGCTGTAGCGACTGGCCTGGGGTACGCCATACTGGTCGCCGAAGGTCTTCAGCTTGTCCGGCGTGCCGCTGACCAGGGCCGTGATCTTCGAATGCTCGCACTCGGTGAAGCGCGGCATGATGATCTGGGTGGCGTAGTAGCCTAGGCCCAGGATCGCGTAGCCCAGTTTGCGGCCTTCGGCCTTGGCTTGCGCCAGCGCGTCCAAGGGCGCCGAGGCCAGAAGCCCTGCGGCCAGACCGCTTTGCAGGAACGCGCGCTTGCTTGGATGATCCATCAGAGCCTCCTAGATCAGGCCTGTGGACTTCAGGCGCACCCGCGCCAGAATGTCGTCGGCGGTCAGGAACAGCGTGTGGCCGTCCTCTCCGAACGCGCAGTTGGCGATGGGACGGCCCGCGTCGATCACGCCGATAAGCTCACCCGCTGGCGAGATCACCAGCACGCCGCCCGGTCCCGTGGCGTAGAGACGCCCTTCGGTGTCCAGGCACATGCCGTCAGGCAGGCCCGGCCCGCCCGCCTTGTGCAGAGCCATCGCGTCGAAGAACAGTTGACGCTTCGTCGGCAGGCCATCGTTGCCCAGGTCATAGGCCATGATCACCGGGCCGTCGGGATCGGAAACCGCCACATAAAGCCGCCTCTCATCGGGGGCCAGAGCCACTCCGTTAGGGAAGGTCAGCTTGTCGTCGACCACCCCGACCGAGCCATCGGGCCGGCGCAGATAGACGCCATTGAACGCCATCTCCTTGAGCGGCGAAGCGTTCATGCCTTCCAGGCCGTAGGGGGGATCGGTGAAATAGATCGCGCCCGACATTGCCCCCTTCCGGGCCACAGCCAAGTCATTGGGGCTGCTGAATTTCTTGCCCTGATAGCGGTCGAGCAGGATCGTCTTTTTGCGGGTCTTCAAGTCGACCTTGGTTATCGCCCGGTTGCCATGGTCGCAAACCAGCAATGCGCCCGTGGCGTCCAGCGCCAGGCCGTTGGAGCCGGGCTCGCGGAAAGCCTTGGTCGGCGGGCCGTCATAGCCTGACGGCTTGAGGAACACGCTAGCGCCGTTCGCCTCGCTCCAGCGGTACATGGTGTTAGCCGGCACATCTGAGAAGACGAGATAGCCGCCGTCCTTCACCCAGACAGGCCCCTCAGACCAGACGAAGCCGTCGGCCAGTTGCTCGATCCTGGCGTCCGGGGCGACCACCGCGTCGAATGTGGGTGAAAGGCGGCGGATATTTCCCACCGTAGGCCGAGCGGCATGAGCGGGCACTGTGAACCCTCCTGCAAGAACGGCGGCGCTTGCCCCCAGGGTGATGGAACGGCGCGTCGGCGTCATGCGGTTGAGTCCTCATGTTATGACAGCGATGTCATAGCAATCCGCCACGCGGCTGGCGACCCGTGTTATGCACTGGCGTCAAAAATTCAGGTTCGGACGCGCGGCGCCGCGTCCAGCCAGCGCGCATAGGCCGCCTCACGCTGGTGCAACGGCATCGACGGCGTCAACGCCTCAGCCGCCGGCCGCGCCGACGCCGCTTCCTCCAGCGAGCCATAGACCCCCGCGCTCAGTCCCGCGAACAGGGCCGCGCCCAGGGCCGTCGTCTCCAGATAGCTGGCCCGCTGCACCAGCATGCCAGTCAGGTCGGATAGCCGCTGGGAAAACCAGGCGCTTTTCGACATGCCGCCATCGATCCGCAGTTGGGCCTCGTCGCCAAAGGCGTGGGGCGCGTCGGCGCGCATGGCTTCGATCAGGTCACGGCTTTGCAGGGCGCAGGAATCATAGGTAGCCGCCGCGATCTCGGGCAGGCCGGCGTCGCGGGTCAGACCAAAGATCGCGCCGCGTGCCCCGGCATCCCACCACGGCGCGCCAAGACCGGTGAAGGCTGGCACCACCACGACGCCATGATCGGGCTTGGCCGAGCGCGCCAGGGCTTCGGCAGAGCGAGGACCGCCGGTGATCCCAAGTCCCTCGCCCAGCCACTGGATCGCCGCACCCGCGACAAAGATCGAGCCCTCCAGCGCATAGGTCGTCTTGCCGCCGATGCGCGCCGCAACGGTGGTCAGCAGGCGCGAGCGGGAAACCGGACGGGTCTCGCCCGTATTGAGCAACATGAAGCAGCCGGTGCCATAGGTGGCTTTCATCTGGCCGGGCAGGATGCAGCCCTGCCCCATCAGCGCCGCCTGCTGGTCGCCGGCCACGCCGCGGATTTGAACTTCACGGCCAAGGATGTTGATGGTCGTCACGCCGTAGTCGTCGGCGCAGTCGAGCACCTTGGGCAGGAGGCTGGCGGGCACCTTCAGAAGGTCGAGCATGGGTTGCGACCACACCTGGGCCTCGATGTCGAACAGCAAGGTGCGTGAAGCATTTGTGGCGTCGGTGGCATGCACGGCGCCGCCTGTCAGACGCCAGATCACCCAGCTGTCCATTGTGCCGCAGAGCAGTTCGCCCGCCTCGGCGCGCGCCCGGGCGCTCTGCACGCGGTCGAGGATCCAGGCGATCTTGGTGCCCGAGAAATAGGGGTCAAGCAGCAGGCCAGTCACCTCGGTGACCTGGGCCTCATGACCGGCCTCGCGAAGTCGATCACAGGCGCCCGCCGTGCGGCGGTCCTGCCATACGATGGCCGGATGGATCGGGCGGCCCGTGGCCTTGTCCCAGATCACTACGGTCTCGCGCTGGTTGGTCACGCCAATGGCGGCGACATCGGCAATATCGCGGCCGGAGCTGTCCATCGCTTCGCGCAGCACAGCCACGCAAGCGGCGAAGATCTCCTCGGGGTCGTGCTCCACCCATCCATCGGCCGGATAGCTCTGTCGCAAAGGGCGTGTGGCGTCGGCCAAGGCCCCGCCAGTCGCGTCGAACAGGATCGCCCGGGTGCTGGTCGTACCCTGATCCAAAGCCAGAATCAGTTGTTCAGCCATCTTCGCGCCTCCCGTCCTTACGCTTCACCCGCGACAACTAGCCGCTATTCTTATCGTTTGTGGGCTCTTCCGTTTAAGCATGTTTTCATTTGCTGGAAGCAAGGTCATCCTCACCGAGTTCGGGATTCGAGGAGGCTGGTCATCCAAGCCGTCCAAACCGCCAAGCTTCTGACACTGGCGCGCAGCCGCGATCCGGGCGATCGCGAACGGCTGCTTACGGGCATCATCGAACTTTGCGAAGCGGGCCAGACCGCCGGCGCCCCGACCGACCCCGACATCCAGCGCCTGCTCGACTCCATCTTCATGACCCTGGTCGTGGAAGCCGAGCGCGACATTCGCCAGCGCCTGTCCGAACGCCTGGCCGACGCGCCGTGGGCGCCCTCGGCCCTGATCAATATTCTGGCGCTCGACGAGATCGAGATCGCCCGTCCGATCATCGCCCGCAGCCCGGTGCTGCAGGATCACGACCTGATCCGGTTGATGGTTCAAGCGACGCTGGAACATCAGATCGAGGTCGCGCGCCGTCCCCGTCTGGCGGCCTCGGTCGTCGAAGCCATACTGGCGCGTGAAGAACCCGCTGTTCTGACGGCACTGGCCAGCAACGAGACCGCCGAAATCTCGACCGACGGCCTGCGCCGTCTGGTCGGTCGCGCCAAGGATGTCGTCGCTCTGCGCTCGCCGTTGGCCCGCCATCCCATGCTCTCCAGCGAGTTCGCCGAGCAACTCTATTTGTGGGTCGGGCGCGCCCTGCGCGAAGCCCTCACCGCTCGCTTCCATCTGGACGCCGACGTCATGGCCGCCGCCGTAGATGAAGCGCTCCGCGCCGCCCATCGCGGCGAAGATCCGGACCAGGACGGGGTCATCGAGTCCGAGGAAGACCGCGAGGAGATGGAACGCTCGCTCGTCGAAAAGCTCGACGCCGCCGGACAGCTACGTCCAGGCTATCTGCTGCGCGTACTCCGCGAGGGCCGCTTGCCCCTGTTCGTGATGGCCCTGGCCCGGCTGGGAAAGTTCGACCCCGCCCAGATCCGCCGCGCCATCGACAGCAATCGCCCGGAACTTCTGGCCTTGGCCTGCTCGGCGGTTGGCATCGATCGCAGCGTGTTTCCGACCATCCTGGAACATGTGCGGCAACTGAACGGCGGCCGCCCGGGCGGCGGCGACGAAGGCGCCAGACGCGCCGGCAGCGCCTTTGGCCCCTTCACGCCGGACGTCGCTGGAATGGCTTTCCGACAGGCCGTCGGCGCGGTTTGACAAGCCGGCGGGCTTCCCGCCTCTTGGGCGCGATGTACCAGCCGCAACCCTTTCTGACTCGCCTCACGTTCAAGGCCAGCGACCGCCCCGAAGCCGAGGAAGCGCGCGAGCGCCTGATCGCCCGCTATGGCGATGTGGGCGAAGAGTCCGCCCAGGTCATCATAGCCCTCGGCGGCGACGGCTTCATGCTGGAGGTCCTGCACGGCGCCATCGCCAGCCAGACGCCAATCTACGGCATGAACCGCGGCTCGGTCGGGTTCCTGATGAACGAGTACAGCGAAGATGGCTTGCTGGAGCGGATCAACGCCGCCGAGCGCGCCGTCATCCATCCGCTGGTCATGACGGCCATCGACTCGCAACGCCGCAACCACCGCGCCCTGGCGATCAACGAAGTGTCTCTGCTGCGCCAGACCCGTCAGACCGCCAAGCTGCGGATCTCCATCGACGGCAAGGTGCGGATGAGCGAACTGGTCTGCGACGGCGCCCTGATCGCTACGCCGGCTGGCTCGACAGCCTATAATCTCTCGGCTCATGGACCGATCATTCCCATTGGCGGCCAAGTCCTGGCCCTCACGCCGATCAGCGCGTTCCGCCCTCGCCGCTGGCGCGGGGCCCTGCTGCCGCGCACGGCGCGCATCACGTTCGAGATCATCGAAGCCGACAAACGCCCGGTCAGCGCCGTCGCTGACAACTTCGAGGTTCGCGACGTGCTGGAGGTCCACATTTCGGAAGATCGCGACACCAGCCTTGCGATGCTGTTCGACGCGGGCCGCAGTCTTGACGAGCGCGTGCTCGCCGAGCAGTTCTCGGCATGAGGCGTTCCGTCGCACAGAAACTGACATCTCATTCGTTGTTAACGCCTGCTATGGTAGCGATCTCTAAATACCGCCGCTGGGGAGGCGATCTTGACGACTAAGCCCACCGCTGAGGTGATCCAGGTGCCGAACATGCTGAAGCTCAAGGTGGGCGGACGCGGGGGCATCGACATGGCAGCGATCGCCAAGGCCGAGGCTGCGCTCAAGAGCCTGTCGGGCAACTTCGCCCAGTGGCTGCAAGACGAAATCACCAAGCTCGAGGCCGCCCGCCAGGAGGTCAAGACCCAAGGCCTGAACGCCGCGACGGTCGAGACCCTGTATCTGCGCGCCCACGACCTGAAGGGCCTGGGCGCTACTTACGAATTCCCGCTGATCACGCGTATCGCCGCATCGCTGTGCAAGCTGATCGACGAGCCCGAGACGCGACTGTCGGCGCCGATGTTCCTGGTCGATGGCCACATCGACGCCATCAAGGCGGCCGTGCGAGGCGACATCAAGGTCGATACCCACCCGGTGGGCAAGGCCCTGGCCGAAGAACTCGAAGGCCGGGTCACCCAGTACCTGGCAGGCTGAGGCCCGTCAGAGCAGCCCGAACAGCCCCTTGAGATAGGGATTGAGCATCCGCCCCTCCGGATCGAGTTCGGCCCGCACCTTCAGGAAATCGTCCCAGCGCGGATAGAGCGCCGCCAGGTGCTGGCCGCGCAGATTGTGTAGCTTGCCCCAGTGCGGCCTGCCGCCATAGCGGCGGAAGATCGGCTCGACCAGGTCGTACAGAAACGAGAAATCGTCCTTGTAGTGGGTGTGCACGGCGATCGACCCGCGCGGCCCACCGTGGAAGGGCGACAGCCAGGCCTCGTCGGCCGCGATGCGACGCACCTCGATCGGGAAGAAGACATCGGGGCGTTCCTTCTCGATGGTCGCCACCACCTCCTCCAGCGCCTTGAGCTGGACGTCGATCGGCAGGTGGAACTCCATCTCGTTGAAGCGTACCGGCCGTTCGGTCGAGAGCAGTTTCCAGCCTTCGTCGACGGAGGTCTCGGGCTTGGCGCCCGCCAGCAACGCCCGGGCCGCCGCCTTGCGCAGCGGCGTCGAGAAGCCCAGCAAATTCCGCAGGCCCTTCAGCGCGTCGAGGAAGGCTGTGTCCTGATCGGGGCCTCGCGCCTTGGCCGGATCGTCGGTCTCGTCGTGGCTGATGCCGGCCGCCAGCCCGGTGAACGGCACGGCGTAGAACTCGAAATTGCGATGCTCGGCCCAACGCGCTTCGGCTTTCTCCAGAGCGTCGCCGAACGGCTCTATCCAAACGCGGCGGCGCACCCGGCGATTGGCAATGGTCTTCAACCGCACTTGAGAGATCACGCCCAACGCGCCCAGCGAGACCCTGGCGGCCTGGAAGACGTCGGCATCGCGGCTCGCGTCGCAATCGATCACCTGCCCACTCGGCGTCACCAGCCGCAGGCCCGTAACGTCGCCATGCAGGGCCTGGAGCTTCACGCCCGTGCCGTGCGTCGCCGTCGCCATCGCTCCGGCCAGGGACTGCTTGTCGATGTCGGGCAGATTGGCCATGGCCCGGCCCTTGGCGGCCAGGACCGGGCCCAGCGCGCCAAGCCGCGTGCCGGCCAGGACAATAGCTTCGTCGCCCTCCCAGCCAACGACGCCAGACATGCTCTCCAGTGAGACCAGAGCCCCACTTGTCGGCGCAAGGGCGGTGAAGGAGTGCCCCGCCCCTACCGGCCGGATCGGCGCGGCGGCGGTCTTGAGCATCAGGGCCAGCTCGGCCTCATCCTTCGGCGCGAGACGAGCCGAAGGATAGGCGGTCTGCACACCCGACCAGTTGCGCCACAGCAACTTGCCGTCGGCATTGACCGAGGCGGGGGCCACCGGCTCGGGCTTCTCATGTGTGGCGACCAGATATCCCGCGCCGCCCGTGGCGACCACGGCGGCTCCCGTCCCGCCTGCGACCAGAGCGCCTCGTCTCGAGATCATGCGATTCCCCGACCTATGCGGGATCTTCGCGCCCCGCCATGAATCGTATCAGGCCCTGGAAATCGGACGGCGCGCAAGCCACACATTGACCGGATGCCGGCATGGCCTTGAAGCCCTGGATGGTGTGGTCCAGCAGCGCGGCCTCACCCTGTTTCCAGCGCGGATCCCATGCGGCGCGATCCTGCACCAGCGGCGCGCCCGTATCCTGCATAGCGTGGCAGGCCTTGCACGACGTTTCATAGAGCTCGGCCAGGCGCGCATCGGCGGGTTTCAGCAGCAGGGCCTGTTCCGGCGTAGGGGCTGGCGGAATCTTCTCGCCGCACGCGGCCAGCGACAAGGCGGCGAGCGTCAGGACCAGAGCGGCGCGCATCAACCGTCGATCCCGTGCAGGCGCTTGGCGGCCGTGACCGTATTGGCCAGCAGGCAGGCGATGGTCATGGGCCCCACGCCACCCGGCACTGGCGTAATAGCCCCCGCTACCGCCTTGACCTCGTCGAAGGCGACATCGCCGACCAGACGGGTCTTGCCCGCGGCCGCCGCGACCGTATCGCGCGAGGGGAAGCGGCTGATGCCGACATCGATGACCGCGGCGCCCGGCTTGATCCAGTCGCCCCTGACCATCTCGGCGCGTCCTACGGCGGCTACGACGATGTCCGCCTGACGCACGATGCCGGGCAGATCGACGCTGCGGGAATGGGCGATGGTGACGGTGCAGTCAGCGGCCAGCAGCATCTGGGCCATCGGCTTGCCCATCAGGTTCGAGCGACCGATAACCACGGCGGTCTTGCCGCGCAGGTCGCCCAGCACATCCTTCAGCAGCAGCATGCAGCCCAGCGGCGTGCAGGGCGTCAGGGCCGGCAGGCCACTGGCCAGGCGCCCGGCATTGGTGACGGTCAGACCGTCGACATCCTTGTCCGGCGAGATGGCCGCGACGATGTCGGCCTGCTTGAGGTGATCGGGCACCGGGAACTGCACCAGAATGCCATGGATCGCCGGATCGGCGTTGAGCTTGCCGACAAGAGCCAGAAGCTCGTCCTGGCTGACATCGGCCGGCAGGCGATGGGTTTCGGAATGCATGCCCGCCGCCAGGGTCTGCTCACCCTTGTTGCGGACATAGACCTGGCTGGCGGGATCCTCGCCGACCAGCACCACGGCCAGACCCGGCGTGAGGCCATGGTCAGCCTTCAAAGCCTTCACATCCTCGGCGACCCGCTCGCGCAGATCGGCCGCGAATGCCTTGCCGTCGATGATCCTGGCCGCGGACATGGGCGTCTCCCTAGAACATGTGGAGCGTGGCGGGCGCCGAAACTGCTCACACTTCGGCTGCCACACTCCAGTTCGCCGTGCCTAACCGGTCGTTTTGCTGCGCGCAACGCTGGCGTGGCGGCAGCACAATCATGTTAGACGCAGGAGCATGGCCCCAACGTCTTCCACCTCACGCGCAGACGTCGTCCTGGTGGGCGGCGGGCTGGCCAATGGCCTGATCGCCCTGCGCCTGAAGGCCCTGCGTCCGGACCTGAAAGTGATTGTGCTGGAGCGCGACAAGCGAATCGGCGGCGAACACACTTGGTGCCACTTCGAGACCGATGTCAGCCCCGCGATCGGCGGTTGGCTGAAACCACTGATCGTGCATCGCTGGTCTGGCTATGAGGTTCGCTTTCCCACCCATCGACGCGTCCTGGAAACGCCCTATCTGGCCATCACCTCGCAGCGCCTGCACGAAGCCGTCATGGCCGTCCTTGGCGCCGATGTCTGGCTGGGCGCGACAGTCTCGGAGGTGTCGCCCCATCAGGTCGCCTTGGCGGACGGTCGCCGGATCACCGCCGCCGCCGTGATCGACGGACGCGGCCCCCGTCGCAGTCGCAGCCTGGTGCTGGGCTGGCAGAAGTTCCTGGGCCAGGGCGTGCGTCTCACTGAGCCCCACGGTCTGACGCGCCCCATCGTGATGGACGCCACTGTCTCCCAGTTGGACGGTTATCGCTTCCTCTATGCCTTGCCGCTCGATGCGACTCGCCTGCTGATCGAGGATACGCGCTACAGCGACGGCTCCGATCTCGACCACGCCGACCTGCGGACCGCCATCGCCGCCTATGCCAGCCAACAGGGCTGGACCATCGCCAAGGTCGAGCGCGAGGAGCACGGCGTCCTGCCCATCGCCCTGGCCGGCGACATCGACGCCTATTGGCGCGAAGCCCGGGCCCAAGTTGCGGAGGTTGGCCTGCGCGCCGCCCTGTTCCAGCCCACCACCGGCTACTCCCTGCCCGACGCAGCGCGCTTGGCCGACCAGATCGCTGCCCTGCCCCACATCACCAGCGCCCATGTCCGCGCCTGCGCCGAGGCCCATTCCAAGGCGGCGTGGCGCAAGCGCCGGTACTTCCGGCTGCTGAACCGCATGCTGTTCAAGGCCTGCGAACCCGATCAGCGCTACAAGGTGCTGGAGCGCTTCTATCGATTGCGCGCGCCGCTCATCCAGCGCTTCTACGCGGCCCGGCTCACCCTCTGGGACAAGGCCCGCATATTGATCGGCAAGCCGCCGGTTCCCATCTCCCTCGCGGTTGGCTATCTGACCGAAAAATCCGTGACCCAGGACAAGACTGCATGACTCATCCCAAGCCTCGCGCGGCCGTCATCGGTTCCGGCTTCGGCGGCCTTTCCCTAGCTATCCGCCTGCAGTCCTCCGGCTTCGACGTGACCGTGTTCGAGGGGCGCGATAGGCCCGGCGGCCGAGCCTATGTCTGGGAGGACGAAGGCTTCATCTTCGACGCTGGCCCGACGGTGATCACCGATCCGGACTGCCTGAAAGAGCTGTTCACGATCAGCGGTCGCAAGATCGAGGACTATGTCGAGCTGATGCCGGTCAATCCGTTCTACCGTCTGGTCTGGGAAGACGGCGACGTTTTCGACTACGTCAACGACCAAGTCGAGCTCGACCGGCAGATCGCCGCCCGCAACCCGGCCGATGTCGAGGGCTATCGCCGCTTCCACGCCTATTCCGAAGAGTTGTACCAGAAGGGCTATGTCGAGCTGGGCGCCGTTCCTTTCCTCGACATCCGCAGCATGATCTCGTCGGCCCCCGCCCTGATGAAGCTGCAGGCCTGGCGCAGCGTCTATGACAAGGTTTCGTCCTTCGTGAAGGACGAGCACGTCCGCCAGGCCCTGTCGTTCCATAGCCTGCTGGTCGGCGGCAGCCCGTTCGCCACCTCGTCGATCTATGCCCTGATCCACGCTCTGGAGCGGCGCGGTGGCGTCTGGTTCCCGCGCGGCGGCACTGGCGCGCTGATCCGTGGCCTCGTTCGTCTGCTGGAGGACCTAGGCGGAACGATCCGACTCAACGCGCCAGTGCAGAAGATCACGACGAAAGACGGCCGCGTTACTGGGATCATCAATCACGACGGAAGCTTCGAAGCCTTCGACACGGTCGCCTCGAACGCTGACGTGATGCACACCTATCGCGAGCTGCTGGTCGATGATCCGCGCGGCAAGAAGGTGGGCAAGGCGCTGGAGAGCAAGCGCTGGAGCCCCTCATTGTTCGTGATCTATTTTGGGCTCAAGGCGGAACACCCCGAGATCCGCCATCACACCATCTGTTTCGGCCCGCGCTATCGGGAGCTGATCGGCGAGATCTATAACAAGGGCGCCCTGGCCGACGATTTCTCGCTCTACCTGCACTCGCCCTGCGCCACCGATCCCGGCATGGCCCCTCCGGGCTGCAGCAGCTTCTACGTCCTGTCGGTCGTGCCCAACCTGGAGACAGCCCAGATCGACTGGTCCAAGGAAGGCCCGGCCTATCGCGACCGGATCCTGAACTATCTGGAAGAGCGCTATATCCCCAACCTGTCGCGCGATTTGGTAACCAGCAGAATCTTCACGCCGGACGATTTCACGACCGAGCTCAACGCCTGGAACGGCGCGGCCTTCTCCCTGGAGCCGCTGTTGACCCAGAGCGCCTTTTTCCGCACCCACAATCGCGACGACGTCATCCCCAACCTCTATTTTGTCGGGGCCGGCACCCATCCGGGCGCGGGGATCCCGGGCGTGGTGGGTTCGGCCAAGGCCACGGCCGGGCTGATGATCGACGACTTCCAGACGGAAACCGCGTGAGCGACCTAGAGGCGCAAAGCCGCGAGGCGATCCAGAAGGGCAGCAAGAGCTTCGCCGCCGCCGCCGCCCTGTTCGACGCCGAGACCCGCGCCGACGCCGAGATGCTCTACGCCTGGTGCCGGCACTGCGATGACGTGATCGACGGTCAGACCCTGGGCCACGGCATGAGCCCCGTGGAAGACGCGCCGGCCCGTCTCGCCGCCCTCTACGCCCAGACCCGCGCCGCCCTGGCTAGCGAGCCGCCAGCCGATCCGCAGTTCGCGGCATTTCAGACCGTGGCTCGGCGTCGTCAGATTCCTGAGCGCTACGCCCTGGACATGATCGACGGCTTTGCCATGGACGTCGAAGGCCGCCGTTATCAGACGCTGGATGAACTTCTGGACTATTGCTGGGGCGTGGCCGGCGTGGTCGGGACGATGATGGCGCTGGTCATGGGCACGAAGCCTGACGCCTTGCCTACCCTGCGCCGCGCCCAGGACCTTGGCCTGGCCTTCCAGCTGACCAATATCGCTCGCGACATCGTCGAGGACGCCCGCAACGATCGGGTTTATCTGCCCCGCGCCTGGCTGGCCGAACTGGGCGTGGCCGAGACGGCGGTCGCCGATCCTGCCCATCGCGGCGCGGTGGCGATCATGGCCAAGCGGTTGGTCGACGCCGCTGAGCCCTATTACGCCTCGGCGCGCTGGGGTCTGCGCGACCTCCCCGTCCGCTGCGCCTGGGCCATTGCCGCGGCGCGGGGGGTCTATCGCCAGATCGGGCTGGACGTGGTCCGCGAGGGCGACAAAGCCTGGGACGAGCGCGTGGTGGTCAGCGGCCGCATGAAGGCCTGGCGAGCGCTTGAGGGCGGGTTCATCGCCCTGCGATCGGCAGTCTGGGACCGGGCGATCAAGCCGCCGGCGCGCCCCGACATGTGGTCAAAGATCTAGGCTTCGCCCCCTCGCGCCTTTAACTGCGCCTTCAACACCCGCACCGGCCGGGCAACCAGGAAGCCGAACGACACGGCGCCCTCCTTGGTATGCACAGCGTGGTGGATACGGTGCGCCTGAATCGCGCGCTTCCAGAAGGCCGACTTGCCGAACGGTGTCTTGAAGCGTCGGTGCACCATGCCGTCGTGGAAGATGAAATAGACAAAGCCATAGGCCGTTATCCCCAGCCCCACCGGCAACAGCCACGGCGTGCCGTTCGCCCCGAAATAGATGGCCACGATGGCCGGCGCGGCGAAGACCACAGCGAACAGGTCATTGAGCTCGAAGGCGCCTTCGCGCGGCTCGTGATGCGACTTGTGCCAGACCCACATGAAACCGTGCATCACATAGCGATGGGTGACCCAGGCAAAGGCTTCCATGAAAGCGAAGGCCGCCAGGAACAGCGCGAGATGAAAGGCCAGGGTCGCCATCGAGGGTCCTATCGACGCGACAGTCGCGCCAGGGTCTGGGCCAGCGCCAGGCCGGCCAGGCCGGCGGCGGTCAGCACGCCCCAAGCCTTATACACCTGCGAAAGTGAAGCGTCGCGCCAGAGCAAGCCTTGATATGCGTCAATGACCCAGGCGTGAGGCGTGAACCAGCCCGCCGTCTGCAGCCAGACCGGCATCAGGAAGCGCGGCACCATGCTGCCGCCGATCGCCGCCAGAACCAGAATCACGAAGGTGGACAGCATCTGGGCCTGTTCCCGCGTCCGGCACACCGAGACGAGGCCCAGGGCCAGACCCGCCGCGCAGACGGCCGTCGCTAGGGTCGTGGGCGCCCACAGGCCGAAGTGCTCGACCACCGCCACGCCATAGACGATCTGGGCGGTGGCGAAAATCGCCACGGCCTGGACGATCCCCTGGGCGACCAGGAAGACGAACTTTCCGGTCACCACCGGCCCCATGCCGGCGACGCCTGCCAGCAACCGGTCGGCGACACCCGTGCGGCGCTCGTCCATCAAGCCCAACGACCCCTGCATGGCCGAAAACAGGGCGAACAGGATCATCACCGCGCCGGCGTAATAGGCGATGGTCGCCCCGCCTTTCCTGGCGCCCAGCAGGTCCTCGCGGTCGAACAGATCACCGCCGGTTACGGTCGGTGGCTTAGCTTTAAGTGCGGCGGCAGCAGCGTCGAGCCGCGCGTTCTGGCTCGGCGTCAGAGCGCCGAGCGCGGGGGTCAGCTGATCGACGCTGCGACGCAAAGCGGCGTCCGGCGTGGCGCGGGCCATGGCCAGTTGCACCCGGGCCTGAGTCAAGGGCGCGGCGACGGCGCGGCCGGGATCGGAAATGATCAGGAACGGACGGCCGGGCGCGGCGGGATCGGTGCGGATCACCAGGCCCACATCGGCCTGGCCGGATTTCACCAGCGCCCGAACCGCATCGACCGTGGCAGGCGTGGTGGCCTCGGCGCGGATCTCGGAACTGGCCAGCAAGGCCCTGGCTACCCGTCCCGAGGTTTCGGTGCGCGCCATGTCGACGATCGCCAGCTTGGGCTTGATGTCCTCGCCCGTCGCCCCGGCGAACACCGACGAGAAGATCAGGAAGACCAGCGGCGGCAGCAGGAAGGTCATTACCAGAGCCGCGCGATCACGCCACAGCTCCAGCAGCATGACCCGCACCATGGCCAGCGTCATTTCCAGCCGGATCATGCCGCCAGCTTCCGCTCGGCCACTAGGCTGAAGAGGTTCTGCAGCGACGGCTCCCGCACCCGAATTTCGCGCGGGACCAGTCCTGCCTTGCGCAGCCGCTTGTCCAGCCGTCCGGCGGCGGCGTAGCCGTCGGCGTCGAGGCGGGTCCACAGCTTGGCGCGGTGAGCGGTCCTGACCAACCCTTCAGCTGCCAGCAAGATCTCGCCAGCGGCGTCCGGCTCGCCGGAAAACTCGACCAGCACCTCCATCTGGAGGCCGAAAGCCTTGGCGATCAGGGTGCGGGGCTGGCCTTCGAGCACCAAGGAGCCTTCACGCAGGAAGCCCACCCGGTCGGCCAGCGCTCCGGCCTGTTCCAGATCGTGCGTCGTCAGCAGCACCGCCACGCCAAGGTCGCGCAGCCCCCGGATCACCGCGTCCAGCGCCTCGCGGGCGTCGATATCGACGCCGACCGTCGGCTCGTCGAGGATCAGCAGGGCCGGCCGATGCACGATGGCGGCGGCGATATTGGCGCGGCGCTGATAACCGCCCGAAAGGTGACGGACCGGCACATGGGCGCGATCAACGGTGCGCGTCAGTTCCATCGCCCGCTGGACAGCGGCTGGCACAGCCTTGCGCGGCACCTGGGCCAGGCTGGCGAAGGCGGCCAAGTTCTCGGCCACGGTCAGGTGGGCGTAGAGGGCGATCTCCTGCGGTACGAGGCCAAGGCTGGCCCGCGCCGCGTGCACCCGCGCCGGATCCTCGCCATTCAGCAGCACAGAGCCGCTGTCGGGCCGGAAGCGGCCGCAGATGGTCTTGATCAGGGTTGTCTTGCCAGCCCCGTTGGGACCCAGCAGGGCGTAAATCTCGCCGGGCGACAGGCTCAAGTCCACGCCGTGCAGCACGGTCTTGTCTCCATAGGCGTGAACGACGCCAGCTACCGTCAGAATGGGGGAGGTGGTCACGCCGCCGCCTTGCGTCCGGTGAAGAGGCGGCCGACATATCCGGCGACGAGATCGCAGCCGCCGACAGTTTCGAGCGCCGCGCGGCCCGCCACGAGGTGGGCTTCCATAGCAGCCCGCGCCCCGGCGACACCCAGCAGGGAGACAGCCGTGATCATGCCGGCGTCCTTGCCGACATCCTTGCCGGCGCCCTCGACCGAGCCTTCGGCGTCGATCAGGTCATCACGGATCTGGAAGGCCAGGCCCATGCGACGTCCAAACTCGCCCACCGCCGCCACGGCGTCATCCGAAGCGCCGGCGATCCGGGCGCCGGACTGGGCCGCGGCCATGATCAGGACGCCCGTCTTTTCATGGTTCAGCCGGTCCAGCGATGGCAGGTCGCGCAGCTGGTGGCGGTCAAACAGGTCCCGAGCCTGGCCGGCGATCAGGCCGCGAAAGCCTATGGAGTCGGCGATCCGTCCGGTGATTTCAGCCCGTCGCTCACTGTCCAGTTGGGTATCGGCGGCGACCACAGCATAGGCCTGGTTCAGCAGGCCAACGCCCGCCAGCACAGCGGTGGCCTCATCGAAAGCGCGGTGAATGGTCGGCAGCCCCCGGCGCAGGCCGGCGTCGTCCATCGAGGGCAGGTCATCGAGAATCAGCGACGAGGCGTGGACCATCTCGAAAGCGCAGGCCGTATCCAGCGCCACGCCCTCGGCGGCGCCGAACTGGGCGGCGGTCAGAAGGGTCAGCATCGGTCGGAAGCGTTTTCCGGGGGCCAGCAAGGCGTATCGCACCGCCTTGACCAGCCGCTCCGGGGCCGTCCCAGGCCTGGGCGCGAGCTCGGCCAGACGTCGGTCGACGCCGGCCCGCAAGGCCTCAAGTCGCTGAAGATAGGCGGCGTTATCGTCCATACGCGATCGCGACATGCCCCGACGCCCCGATGTGGGCCGGCCCATTTGAAGGCGCCCGCCGGGGGCGTCAAGCAGCCGGCACTTGACCCGAGGGCCGGGTGGGCGTTTTCCACGGTCATGACCCAGTCCTTCCAATCCCCCGCCGCCCATGCCCGCGCCGTTCTGGCCGACCTGGGCGTCGCCGGCCTGCCCGCCGATGGCGGCGTCGCCGTGCGCTGCCCCCTCGACGGCTCGCTCCTCACCCAGGTCGCCTATGACGACGCCAGGACCATAGACGCCAAGGTTTCGGCCGCTGCGAAAGCCTTCCGCGAGTGGCGCAGTGTGCCGGCCCCGCGTCGTGGTGAGCTGGTCCGTCTGCTGGGCGAGGAGCTGCGCGCCGCCAAGGATCAACTGGCCGCCATCGTCACCCTGGAGGTCGGTAAGATCGCTTCGGAGGCTGCCGGCGAGGTTCAGGAGATGATCGACATCTGCGACTTCGCCGTTGGCCTGTCGCGCCAGCTTTACGGCCTGACCATCGCGTCGGAACGCCCCGGCCACGCCATGCGCGAGACCTGGCATCCGCTGGGTCCCGTCGTGGTGATCAGCGCTTTCAACTTCCCGGTCGCCGTCTGGGCCTGGAACGCGGCCCTGGCGCTCGTTTGCGGCAACCCGGTGATCTGGAAGCCGTCGGAGAAGACGCCGCTGACCGCCATCGCCACCCTGGCGATCCTGGAACGCGCCTTGGCTCGCTTCGGCGACGCGCCCGAGGGCCTGTGCTCGGTCGTCCTGGGCGGCCGCGACGCCGGCGAGCGGCTGGTGCGCGATCCGGCCATCCCGCTGGTCAGCGCCACGGGTTCCACCCGGATGGGCCAAGCTATCGCCCCCATCGTCGCCGGCCGCTTTGGCCGCTCGATCCTCGAGCTCGGCGGCAACAACGCCATGATCGTCACCCCCAGCGCCGACCTCTCTTTGGCCGTCCGCGCCATCGTTTTCTCCGCGGCGGGTACAGCCGGCCAGCGCTGCACCAGCCTGCGCCGCCTGATCGTTCACGAGACCCTGGTCGACAAAGTCGCCGACGCGGTGGAGAGCGCTTTCAGCCGCCTGCCGGTCGGCGATCCGCGCCAAGACGGCGTCCTGCTGGGTCCGCTGCATGACAAGGCCGCCTATGAGGCCTTCGTCGCCGCCATGGACCAGGCCCGGTCCAACGGCGGAACCGTCAGCGGCGGCGAGCGCCTGCTGATCGACGAGCACCCCGAGGCCTATTATGTGCGCCCGGCCCTCGCCCGCCTGCCCGCCCCCAGCGCCGGCATGCAACGAGAGACCTTCGCGCCTCTGCTGCACGTCGTGCCCTATCGCGATTTCGACGAGGCCGTGGCGATCCAGAACGATGTGCCTCAGGGCCTGTCCTCCTGCGTGATGACCAACGACGTCCGCGAGGCCGAGGCCTTCCTGTCAGCCGCCGGCAGCGACTGCGGCATCGCCAACGTCAATATCGGCCCCTCAGGCGCCGAGATCGGTGGCGCGTTCGGCGGCGAGAAGGAAACCGGCGGCGGTCGCGAGAGCGGGTCCGACAGCTGGAAGCAGTACATGCGTCGGCAGACCGCGACGGTGAACTACTCTGGGGCCCTGCCGCTGGCGCAGGGGGTGAAGTTCGATCTCTGATTAAGATCCTCCCCCTCGGGGGAGCAGCTACAGCTTCGCGCCCTCGCGCGGAAATGCCGAGTTGATGGAAAGGGTCGCGGAGCGTCCGGACGACGTCCGGATGAGAGTTAGAAAATACCGTTTCGACGAAGCCGTCCGCTCCGCGTGACCGTTCTGGCGAAAGCGCTTCCGGCTCGGCGGTGTTAGCGCCTCCTCGTCCACGCCTCCGACGGGCGAATGAGAGAGCGACTCCCACCCGGAACGCGGACCTTTCAGCCCGCCTGCCACCCAGCCGACCCTCGAGGTCACGTCGTTTTAGTGTTCCACGGCCGACCGCCGCCAGAGACAACGAGGTTGGCGGCTTTCACCCGCCATCGGACAGAGCGTTTCCCGCTCGATCACACCCCGCCGTCGCTTGGTCGCTGGCCATGCGCCCTTCCCAACGACGAGGTGGGGACAGAATACGGGAGGTTTGAGCCCGGCTGCGTCGATTGTCTGGACGCCCGTCTGGGTCCCCCGGAGCGTGACGCTCAAACTCCCAACAAAACTTCGTCATCCCGGGACTTGTTCCCGGGACCAATGGGTCCGTCGCACGGTCGGGGGATCATCAAACCCTTGCTGAACAGCGGAACGATGGGTCCCGGGGACGAGACCCGGGATGACGGGGATTGTATCGGCAGGTGTGGAGCCCCCTCGTCGCCCGTTGGGACCGTGTCGGTCAACCCCGCCAATCCTCGTTCGCGGGGATGCAGCCTCTATAGCGGGATGTTGTCGTGCTTCTTCCAGGGGTTCGACAGTTCTTTCCCCTTGAGGCTCTTGAGGCCCCGCACGATCCGGCGCCGCGTGCCGTGGGGCATGATCACGTCGTCGATATAG
>NZ_JAFCSZ010000022.1:0-68061 GCF_049895765.1 Caulobacter sp. DWR1-3-2b1 | reverse complement strand
TGGTCGGCGCCTTAAGACGCTCAAGGGCCTGACCCCCTACGACTTCATCTGCAAAATGTGGACAAAAGAGCCTGCAAGATTCAAGATCAATCCGATCCATCAAAGCCCGGGACCAAACACCTAGTCCCGCAACGGCCATGACATGCTCGGCATGATAGCCCTTTTCGCGCAACCAAACCGCCATGCTGGGCGGCAGCTGGGCGTCGATCAGGAACTTCAAGCGGCGGCGATAGCTTTGTCCGCAACGGCCGCAGCCGCATAGGCCAGAGCGGCGCGGACATCGTCGGCCTCAAGATACGGGAACTCAACCAGGACGTCCGCGGTCGTCATGCCCGCAGCCAGCATCTCCAGAACATCCTGCACGCGAACGCGTAGGCCGCGTATGCACGGCCGTCCTCCGGCTTTGCCGGGCTGAATCGTGATGCGTTCGAGCAGCGGGTTTATCCCGGCAATATGGCGCCAAAGCGGAATCGCTACTAGATATCGCCCATGTCGAGCTCCTCCGAACCCCGCCACACCCGCTGCCTGATCATTGGCTCAGGCCCCGCCGGCTATACTGCCGCCATCTATGCCGCGCGCGCGCTGCTCAATCCCGTGCTGATCGCCGGCCTCCAGCCGGGCGGCCAGCTGACCATCACGACCGATGTCGAGAACTATCCGGGCTTTGCCGACGTCATCCAGGGTCCCTGGCTGATGGACCAGATGAAGGCCCAGGCCGAGCATGTCGGCACCGAGTTCGTCAGCGACATCGTGCTGACCGCCGACCTTTCCAAGCGCCCGTTCCACATCACCACCGACAGCGGCCAGGACTGGCTGGCCGAGACGGTGATCATCGCCACCGGCGCCCAGGCCAAGTGGCTGGGTCTTGAGAGCGAGAGCCGGTTCCAGGGTTTTGGCGTTTCCGCCTGCGCCACCTGCGACGGTTTCTTCTATCGGGGTAAGGAAGTGGTCGTGGTCGGCGGCGGCAATACGGCCGTCGAGGAAGCCCTGTTCCTGACCAGCTTCGCCAGCAAGGTCACCCTGGTTCACCGCAAGGACGAGCTGCGGGCTGAGAAGATTCTGCAGGAGCGCCTGCTGGCCCACCCCAAGATCGAAGTGGTCTGGGACAGCGCCATCGACGAGGTCGTGGGCGACACCAACCCCCTGACCGGCCAGGCGGGGGGCGTCACCGGCGTGCGCCTGAAGAACGTCAAGACCGGCGAGACCACCGACCTTTCGTGCGACGGCGTGTTCATAGCCATCGGCCACGCGCCCTCGTCGGAGCTGTTCAAGGACCAACTGGAAACCCACGCGAGCGGATATCTGACCGTCAAGCCCGGCACGACCTCGACGGCCATCCCCGGCATCTATGCGGCCGGCGACGTCACTGACGACATCTACCGCCAGGCCGTCACCGCCGCCGGCATGGGCTGCATGGCCGCCCTCGAGGCCGTGCGCTTCCTGGCCGAGGAAGACCACGCCAAGGCCCACCACCCGATCAGCCACCACGAGGCCGAGAAGATCGGGGTCTGGTAGTGCTGATCCGGGAAGCGACAACGGCCGATGCGGCCGAAATCCGCGGGTCGGCTATTCGGCGCAGGCGGCCCTGAAGGTGACCGCGCCATTTTCGGGACCGCATTTCATGGCGCTGGCCTTGGTCGAAGAGACGCTGGAGCGGCCTGTGGCGGTGACCTGCGCGAAGGCGTTTGGGGTTTGAGGCTAAATCCTCCCGGCCCGTCCATAGGAGCGCGTGAGGGTGTTTTTACGCCGGCGCTCAGCCTCCGATTCGGTCAATGGCGGCTCTGAGCTTTTCGCCCACGATCGCCGCCTTCTGCTTCAAGCCGTCGTTCTCTATGGCCGCCATGGACGCTACGGGATCCACCGCCGCGACTTCGGTACGTCCATCGCCTGCATCCTGGATGATGACATTGCATGGCAACATGATCCCCACCTTGTCTTCCAGCTGGAGCGCCTCGAAGGCCAGGCGAGGATTGCAGGCGCCGAGGATCAGGTAGGGCCGAAAGTCCTCGCCGATCTTGGCCTTCATGGTCTGACGTACGTCGACCTCGGTGATAACGCCAAAGCCTTCCAGGCTCAGCGCCTCCCGCGTCGCCGCCACGACCTCGTCGAACGGACGGGCGATGGTTTTCGCATAGTAGTAGGTCATTGGATCTTCCTCTTTTAGGACTTCGGTTCATCGCGCTGGGTGATGGGGATCTTCAGGAACACGCGCCCCGACTTTGAGGCTTCGGGCAAGGCTCCCGCCCTGATGTTGACCTGCAGGGACGGGAGAATTAGCGTAGGCGCAGCAAGGGTCGCGTCACGCGCTTCACGCATGGCGACGAAGGCCTCTTCGGTAACCCCTTCGCGCATGTGAATATTCTGCTCCCGCTGCTCGGCGACCGTGCTCTCCCAACGGAACGTCTCGCGACCGGCCGGCAGGTAGTCGTGGCCCACAAAAAGCCGGGTCCGCGGCGGCAGACCCAACACCTTTCGGATCGAGCGATAGAGCAAGCGGGCATCACCGCCGGGAAAATCGGCGCGAGCCGTGCCGTAGTCCGGCATGAACAGAGTGTCGCCGACGAAGGCCGCGTCGCCGATCAGGTAGGTGACATCGGCCGGGGTGTGACCGGGGGTGTGGAGGACGCCGATGGCGATCTCCCCAAGCTGAAGCTCGTCGCCTTCGTTCAGCAGGTGATCGAACGCCTGACCGTTATCAGCGACATCGTCGGCCTCGAAGACCGGGATGAAGGTCTTTTGCACCTCGACAATGCGGGCGCCGATGGCGATCCGCGAGCCCGTTTGCTTGCGGATGTAGTCAGCGGCCGAGAGGTGATCGGCGTGGGCATGGGTTTCCAGGACATATTTCAGGTCGAGCCCGCGGTCCCTCACCGCCGTCAGGATCTGGTCCGCCGACGCTGTCGAGAGCCGGGCCGATTTCGGCTCGTAGTCCAGAACGGGATCGATAATGGCCGCCGTCTTTGTCGCGGGGTCGCTCACCAGATAGCTGGCGGTCGAGGTGGCGCGATCGAAGAAAGCCTGAACTTCGGGATGCATGTGGCGCTCCTATTCTGGCGTTATACATAAGCACTTGCTAAATTAGCACAAGCTAATATATAGCAATCCATGTTCGATCTCTCCAATCTCGATATCACCCAGTTCCAAGCCAGCGCCGGGGCGGCCGCGAAGCTCCTCCGCGCCTTGGCGAACGAGCGTCGGCTCATGATCCTTTGCCAACTCACGGAAGGCGAGCGGTCGGTAGGCCAACTCCTGCCCCTGGTCGGTCTCTCGCAGTCGGCTCTTTCACAGCACCTCGCAGTGCTCAGAGAGGAAGGGATCGTGGCCACTCGCCGCGAGTCCCAGGTTGTCAGGTACCGGATCGCCGATCCGGCCGCGCTGAAGGTTGTATCGACGCTGGCTGAGATCTTCTGCCCTCCGGAGGCCAAGAGCCATGACCGCTAAGCTGCAATTTCTCCCCGCTGACCAGGTCGCCGAGCGACTGAAGTCGGGCCGCGCCCTGCTGATCGATATCCGCGAAGCCGACGAGTTCGTACGGCGGCATGCGGCGGGGGCTCTGTCGCGCCCCCTGTCGACATTCGAAGTGGCCCGCCTGAAGATCGAGCCCGCGAAGGACGTGGTCTTCACCTGTCGTTCCGGCATGCGAACCCAGGCCCATTGTGATCGGCTGGCCGACGCAGTCGACGGCGAGGCCTTCGTTCTGCAAGGCGGCTTGGACGCATGGGTCGCCGCCGGGCTGCCCGTGAACGAGGACCGCAAGGCGCCCCTGGAAATCATGCGCCAAGTACAGATCGCGGCGGGCCTGTTGGTGCTTGCCGGCATACTGCTGGGATTTACCGCCCACCCTGGCTTCTTCGGCCTCTCCGCCTTTGTAGGCGCGGGGCTGGCATTCGCCGGCGCCACCGGCTTCTGCGGCATGGCTCGCCTGCTGCAAGCCGCGCCCTGGAACCGGCCAGCCGGGGCCTAGGTTTCAATGGACCTACCCCTTTGGAGTTACGGCGTCGCGGTCGTCGGCGGGGGTCTGATCGGGCTGCTGCTGGCGGTGTTCGGCGGCGGCGGATCCGTCCTCGCCACCCCGCTGCTGATCTATCTCGTGGGCGTGCGAGATCCGCACGTCGCCATCGGCACAGCCGCCGCCGCAGTGGCCGTGAACGCCCTCTTCGGTCTCGCTGGCCAAGCTCGAGCCGGGGCGGTGAAATGGCCCTGCGCCGCTGTCTTCGGCGGGGCGGGCCTGGCGGGCTCGATGATCGGCGCCCAGCTCGCAAAGCAGATGGACGGGCAGGTTCTGCTCACCTGGTTCGGCGTCGCCATGGCCGCGGTCGCCATCTCCATGCTCACCCCGCGGAAGGGGCTGGGCGACCCCGGCGTACGACTCACTCGGGCTCTCACGCTGAAGCTGGCTCCGGTCGGCCTGGTGGTAGGCTTGGCGGCCGGATTCTTCGGTATAGGCGGCGGGTTCCTGATCGTGCCCGGACTGATGGCCGCCACAGGCATGACGCTTGCCCATGCCGCGGCGTCTTCTCTGGTTTCGGTCGTCCTGTTCGGCGCCGCTACAAGCACCAGCTATGCCGCCTCAGGCCTGATCGACTGGCGAGTGTTCGCCGCCTTGGTGGTCGGCGGCGCGTTCGGTGCGATTGCAGCGCCGCCAGTGGTTCGGGTTCTGTCCGACAAAGCCGTGCTTGGCCGCAGATTGTTCGCGGTGATGGTGTTGGCGACAGCGGCCTATGTCATCTGGCGCTCGCTCTCCTGATTGCGTCGCGTCTCCTAATTCAGCGGATTAAACAAGCTCGGCGGGCGCGCCTTCGGCTTGGGCGGCGGGGGCGAAGGGGCCTTCGGCGTCTCCGCCACCACAGGCTTCTCCTCGGCCGCGCCGTCCAGCTTTTCCAGCGACTTGTTGATCTCGGCGATCTCGTCCGGCGTCGGGATGCGTCGGCCGGCGACCGTGCCTTCGAACTTCAGGCGCTCGCCGCCCGGGGCGCTGGCGTCTGGCGTCATGACCAGATGGGCGCCGGGGGCCAGGGTGGTGGGCACAAGACCCGCCGCCTGAGCCTGGGCCAGGACCGCCGTATTGACTACCGCGCCGGCGGCCAGGGCCTCGGCGGGGGCGGCTTCCAGGGTGCGTTCGTCGCCGGCCAGCAGGATGTCGGCGGTGACGTCCTCGCCGCCGCGATACTTGCCGCGGAACGCCGCCAGCGTGCCCGACGGTCCGGTCCAGCGATAGAAGATGTGCTGGCCCACCTGGCGCAACTTGACCAGGGTGGGCGCCCAATAGGGCGAGACATAGCTGGCGTGATAGTGGGTGGCGACGCCGACGTCCTTCATCACGAAACCGCCCAGGGCGCGCCGCGCGACGGACTCGGCCGTGGCCCAGAGGGTGGGGCTGGGCTCGCGCGCCAGCGAGCCGTCGCAGGTGAAGCTGAACTGGCAGCCCGTGGCCCGCGCCGCGCCCTCATAGATCACGCCGCAGACGGTCTTGGGATAGCCCGGATGGCGCATCCGGTTGAGCACGGTCTGGGCCACCGCTTGCTGGCCGGCCAGCGGCTCGAAGGCGGACTCAAAATAGACCGCCTGGGCCAGGCAGCGCAGGGCCTTGGTGCGATCCTCGCCCGAGGCCTTCAGCACGAACGGCCGAGCCGCCTGGATTTCCAGCGGCGCGGCCAGGCGCAGGGAATTGATCAGGCGGGCAGTGTCGAAGTCCGGCGTGATGTCGGAAAAGCGCGGAATGGTGGCCAGGTCCAGCCGCTCCCAGCCCTCGACCCGGCCCCAGTAGTTGGTGTGCGGCCTGGGATCATGCCGCCGCGCCAGGGTCAGCATGGCCGGATCCATATTGGCCACATAGCGCGCCAGAGCTGCGTCGGAGAAACCGCGGGTGATCCGGGCGACGCCAGCCTCGCGACCGTAGCCGCGCGGAACATAGTAGGTGGCGCACGCGGAAAGGCCGCCCAGCAGCAGGAGCCCCAAGGCGGCCCCACTCAGACGCTTGGAAGCCGTCAGACGCTTGAAAACAGCCGCGAACACCAGACGATCTATTTACCGCCCAGGGTCGAGCGGATCATCCAGGCGTGTTTCTCGTGGGCCTGCAGGCGCTGGGTCAGCAGGTCGGCGGTAGCTTCGTCGCCGGCCTCGTCTGCCGCCGGGAAGGCCGCGCGCAGGGTGGCGATGACCGTCTCGTTGTCCTTTTTCAGCTCGGCGAACATGGCTTCCCAGTCCTGTTCGGGGTCGCCGTCCTTGATGCTGGAAAGATTTCCAAAGGCCGCATAGCCCTGCGGGGCCAACTCGCCCAGAGCGCGAATGCGTTCGGCGATGGCGTCCAGCGCCGTCCACTCTTCAGTGTACTGGCCTTCGAGCAAGACGTGCAGGGACTGGAAGTTGGGGCCCCGGACGTTCCAGTGATAGCCGTGCGTCTTGAGATAGAGCGCATAGCTATCGGCCAGCACCTTGTTAAGGCCGGCGACGATTTCGGCGCGTTGCTTTGCCGACAGTCCGGTGTTGGGGGTGACAGCCATGATAATCTCCCGGGTTGCGTGTCCTAGGTAAGCTCGTCCATGCTCTTGGCAAGCCTTGTTTGGGCGGAGCGCGACAAAGGTGAGCCAGGACGGTCCATCCTCCATGCAGCAAGACCGTGAACCTATTCACGGGCTGATCGGCGCATGGCTGATCCCGGCCGTTCCGCCACCCGTCTGGCGATGCGCCCTGGCGACCCTGATCGCCGTCTCGGCCGCCATCCTGATGCGGATCGCCCTGCTGGGCCTCAGCGGCACGATCGGGGCGACGCAGCCCTTCTTCCCCGCCATGGTATTGGTCACCCTCTATGCGGGCTGGCGCTGGGGGCTTGTTCCCATCGCCTGCGGCGCGGCCTTCGGCTGGTGGCTGTGGGGCGGTCGTCATGGCGAGCCGCTATCGGAAGACGAGATCGCCACGATGGTGATCTTCCTGATCTCGGCCCTGGTCACCACCGGAGTGGCCGAAGGGCTGCGCGGGGCCGCCCACAGCCTGGCCCGCGCCAGGGTTCAACAACAGGAGGCGGAGGTCAGGCTCGACGTGGTCCAGACCGCCGCCAGGGTTGGCCCGTGGAACTGGGACATCGTCGCAAACGCCTTGGACCTCTCATCCAGCGCCCGACAAAACCTGGGCCTTGCAGCCGAGGAACCCGTGGACTCTCCGCGCATGCAGGCGGCGATCCATCCCGATGATCGCAAGATGGTCAGCGACAGTATCCGCGCCGCCGTGCGTCAGGGCGAGGCCTGCGAAGTTGAATTTCGCCTGGCCGATCTGAGCCAGGGCGAACGCTGGGTCCATGCCCGCGGCCAGGTGTTGCGAGACGACAAGGGCCGCGCGGTGCGGATGCTGGGGCTGAACTTCGATGTGACCAAACGCCGGCGGGACGACGAACGCCTGCGCGAAAGCGAGGCGCGTTTCCGCAGCCTGGCCGACAGCGCCCCGGCCCTCATGTGGGTGTCGCGGGCCGACGGCCAGCGCGCGTTCGTCAACAAGGCCTATGCCGACTTCGCCGGCGTCAGCTATGAGGACGCGCTGGTTCTGGACTGGCGCACACGACTGGACCCGCAAGACCTGCCCAGCATTCTCAAGGGCCAGATCGCCGGCGAGGGGTCTCGCAAGCCGTTTTCGCTCGAGGGTCGATATCGACGCGCTGACGGCCAGATGCGCTGGCTCAAGTCGTTCTCCCAGCCCCGACTGGATCCGGGCGGCGAGTTCGCCGGCTTCATCGGCATCGCCTTCGACGTCTCCCAAGCCAAGCAGGCCGAGGCCGATCTGGCGGGCGTCAACGAGCTGCTGGCCGACCGGGTGCAGGCGGCCGTGGCCGAACGCGACGCGGCCCAGGCGGCGCTGTTCCAGTCCCAGAAGCTGGAGGCCATTGGCCAGCTGACCGGCGGCGTCGCCCACGACTTCAACAACCTGCTGACAGTAATCATCGGCGCGCTGGACGTGGTGGCCCGCCACCCAGACGACGAGGCCCGGCGCCAGAAGATGACCGCCGCCGCCATGGCCGCCGCCAAGCGGGGCGAGAAGCTGACCCAGCACCTGCTGGCCTTCGCCCGCCGCCAGCCGCTGCGCCCCGAGGTCTGCCGCATCGACCGCCTAATCGCCGAGAGCGAGGGCCTGCTGCGCCGCGCCCTGGGCGACGCCTACGGCTTTCACCTGCGGCTGGGCGGCGGGGTGCGCAACGCCCTGGTCGATTCCGGCCAGTTCGAGGCGGCGCTGCTGAACCTGGTGGTCAATGCCCGCGACGCCACCCCGGCCGGCGGCGAGGTGACTATCGAGACCCGTCCCGTGACCCTGACAAAGGCGGTCGGCGACGTCAGCGCGGGCAAGTATCTGCGCGTCGCCGTACGCGACACCGGGGCCGGCATGGACCCCGAGACCGCCGCCCGGGCCGTCGAGCCGTTCTTCACCACCAAGCCACCCGGCGAGGGCACGGGCCTTGGCCTGTCGCAGGTCTATGGCTTTGCCCGCCAGAGCGGCGGCTCGGTCGATATCGAGACCAGTCCCGGCCAGGGGGCGACCGTAGCCATGCTGCTGCCCATCGCCGAGGCGGTCGACCTGGACGCCGGCGAGGCCGCCATCGACCATGTGGCCGGTCAGGTCCCCTCCCGGGTGCTGCTGGTCGAGGACGACCCCCAGGTGGCCGAACTGATCGACGCCATGCTCCACGACCTGGGCCACACGGTCATCCGGGCGGGCGGAGTCGACGAGGCCCTCGACCGTCTGAACCAGGACGCCACCATCGAACTGGTGCTCAGCGACGTGATCATGCCCGGCGGCCGCAGCGGCGTGGACCTGGCGGAGCATCTGGCGGAAATCCGCCCCGGCCTGCCGGTGGTGCTGTGCTCGGGCTATACCGGCGGCGACCAGGGCCGCGCCCAGGCCGGCGCCTGGCCCTTCCTGAGCAAGCCGTTCTCGCTGGATAGCCTGGCCAAGGTGCTGACCGAGGCGCGGGCCAATTAAGTCTGCCTATCCGCCTGCCAGCCCGGCGCTGACCTTTGACTTTGGCTCGAAGCGCGGCGAGATGGCTTCGCTGCCCGCCTGCGGTGCGAGATCGAGCTTGGCGTTAAGTGTGCAGACCACGCCTTCGACCGGATAGGTGATCTTGATCGGACCCCGAAGCTCGGCGGCCAGGCCGCGCTCGATCAGTCGCGTGCCAAACCCGGTTCGGGTCGGGGGCGAAACGGGCGGGCCGCCCGATTCCTTCCAGAGTATCTGAAGGTCGACTCCGTCCGGATTGGTCTGGCACGTCCAAGTCAAACTGACCCTGCCCTCGGAATTGGAAAGGCCGCCATATTTTACAGCGTTCGTGGCGAGCTCATGGATCACCAGGGCCATGGCGATCGCAGCCTGAGGCGTAAGCCATACCGACGGGCCAGCCAGCGAGAACCTGTGCCCCACGCCGGCCTGGAAAGGCTCCACGGCTTGGGCGACCACTTCCTTGAGATCGGCGCCCGTCCAATTTTCGCTGGTCAGCACGTCATGAGCGCGGCTCAGCGCGATCAGGCGAGACACCAGCACCTCGCGAACGCCCGGCGAGACTTGCTCGCGGCGCAGGGTCTGTTCGGTGATTGATTGCACCGTCGCCAGGGTGTTCTTCACCCGGTGGTTCAGTTCGTCGACCATCAGGCGCAGGTGCTGCTCCTGGCGATGATGGTCACTGACGTCAGTGTTGGTGCCAAACCAGCGAACGATCCGGCCCTGCTCGTCACGTAGCGGATTGACCCGGGTCAGGAAGGGCCGGAAGACGCCATCCTCGCCCTTCAAGGGAAAGGTCATCTCGAACGGCAGGCCTTCATTCAAGGATCGACCCCAGAGCGCCATGACGTCAGGCAGTACGTCCGGGTGATGCACTGACTGCCACCCCCAGCCTTCCTGATCTGCCGGGGTTTCGCCGGTGTAGTCGTACCAACGCGAATTATACCAGAAGATGTGTCCGTCAGGATGAGCCATCCAGCAGAGCGTCGGAATCTGGTCGGCCAGGGTCCTGAACCGGTGCTCGCTTTCCCGCAGGGCGGCTTCGGCCCGGGTCCGCTCGGTCACATCCACGCCTTCGATGAAGATGCCGCTAACCTTGCCGTTCAAGTCCTTGATCGGCTGGTAGACGAAATCGACAACACGCTCATCGACTGCACCGCCAGCCGTCACTCGCACCGCATAGTTCGCCGCCGTCGCCCTGAAGGGCTCGCCCGTGGTGAAAACCTGATCGAGCAAGGTCAGGTAGCCTTGCTCAACCGCGTCAGGGAGCGCTTCAGCGACAGTGCGGCCAAGCACGTCGCGATCGCCGATCAGGCGCATATAGCCCGGATTGGCCCGCTCGATCCGATGCTCCGGCCCCTTGAGCATCGCCATGAAGGTCGGCGCCTGCTCGAATAGCTGCGCCAGGTTTTCGCGCTCGGCCGTCGCTCGGCGTTCCAACAGGACCTGGTCCGTGGTTTCCGCGCAAATGACCAGGACGCCGCCTACGCCACGCGGCGCCGCTGGCTCGTCGATCGGACTGTAGCTGTAGGTCCACCAGACGTCTTCACGCCGACCGTTCCGCGTGATCGGGATCAGCTCGTTCTGACGCCAGGTCGAGCCGCGGCCTTCCATGACCTGCTCAGCTTGCGGGCCGACGATGTCCCAAATTTCCGCCCAGACCTCGCGACCGGGTCGTCCAAGCGAGGTCGGATGCCGCTCGGGGCCTATCGATACGCTATAGGCGTCATTGTAGAAGCACAGCAGCTCTGGGCCCCACCAGACATACATCGGATGGCCAGCATTGAGCATCAGACGAAGTGCGGTTCGGAGGCCGGCTGGCCAAGTGTCGGGCGCGCCAAGGCTGGTCGCGCTCCAGTCGTGGGCGCGGATCAACGCGCCCATCTCGCCACCGCCGGATAGAAAAGCTGGGACGAGCCCCTCATCGGTCTTCAAAGCGGATACGGCCCCGTATTCTTCCTGACCCGGTTTGCCCGGTTCGGCGATCCGCACCCACAGGCGGCAACTCGCTGTCAACGGTCATTCAAACTCGAGAGCTAAACCACAAGTTCCCCTCTCGACAGCAGGAATACGTCTGGACCACCCGCTTGGCCAGAGTACGCACGACGCGTTGGCTTCACGCCCCTTTGCAATCCGCGAACAAGGGTCTATATACCTCAAAGGCACTTATGCTCAATTTCAGCATAAGCCGAGCGTCGGAACGGTTCACCTTGGTCCGGCGTTTTTTGAGGCCCTACAAATGCTCAATTTGAGCATAAGCGAGGATCACATGGCCGACGGCTCTGCTGTTTTGGACTTTACCCCCGACGTCGAGGTCCAGACCTCGAAGATCTGGGACAAGGTGAAGAACCACATCACCCCGATGGAGTGGCGGCTGCACGCGCCTCTGATCGCCGAGATCAACCGGCTGAAGCGCGAGAAGAACGCCGTCATCCTGGCCCACAATTACATGACCACCGAGATCTTCCACGGCGTCGGCGATTTCGTCGGCGACAGCCTGGCCCTGGCCCGCGAGGCCGCCAAGTGCGACGCGGCGGTGATCGTCCAGGCCGGCGTCCACTTCATGGCCGAGACCAGCAAGGTGCTGGCGCCGGACAAGCGCGTGCTGATCCCCGACCCGCTGGCCGGCTGCTCTCTGGCGTCCTCGATCACCGGCGCCGACGTGCGGATGATCAAGGCCCGCTATCCGGGCGTGCCGGTGGTCACCTATGTCAACACCACCGCCGACGTGAAGGCCGAGACCGACATCTGCTGCACCAGCGCCAATGCCGTGCAGGTGGTGGAGTGGGCGGCTGCTCAATGGGGGACCGACAAGGTCATCCTGATCCCCGACGAGTTTCTGGCCCGCAACGTGGCGCGCCAGACCAGCGTCAAGATCATCGCCTGGCAGGGCCGCTGCGAGGTGCACGAGCGCTTCACCCGCGAGGACATCCTGGAACTGCGGGCCTCCTATCCGAGCGCCGAGATCCTGGCCCACCCCGAGTGCCCGGCCGAGATCCTGGAAGAGTCCGACTTCGCCGGCTCAACCGCCGCGATGAACGACTACGTCATCCAGAGGAAGCCCAAGCAGGTGATCCTGATCACCGAGTGCTCGATGGCCAGCAATGTCGAGGCCGATGCGCCTGATACCGAGTTCATCAAGCCCTGCAACCTTTGCCCGCACATGAAGCGGATCACCCTGCAGAACATTCACGACGCCCTGGTGTTCGACCGCTACGAGGTGACGGTGGATCCCACCATCGCCTCGGCCGCGCGCCTGGCCGTGCAGCGGATGATCGACCTGCCCCCGCCGCTGATCCCCGCCCGCTACGACCTCGTGAAGGCTCGCCATCACGTGGACGTAGAGCTGATCTAGTCCGTCTGAACTGTCATCCCGGGCGAGGCAACACGCCGACTCGGGACCTTGGCAAACGCCAGCGCTTCCTGCGGTCCCGGCTCTTCGGCCGGGATGGCAGGAGGAGGCCGGCAAGGGAGTTGTGATGCACAACCGCCTGACCTTCGACGGCCCCGTGATCCTCGGGGCTGGACTTGCCGGCCTCACCGCCGCCATCGAGGCGAAGCGAGCACTGGTGCTGTCGCCGACGCCGTTGGCGACCGGCTGCTCCAGCGCCTGGGCACAGGGCGGCATGGCGGCCGCCCTGGCGGCTGACGATACCCCGGCCCTGCACGCCGCCGACACCGCAGCCGCCGGCGCGGGCCTGTGCGACGTCGAGGCCGTCGAACTGCTGACCCGCGAAGGCCCCGACGCGGTCCGCGCCTTGGCCGCGCTAGGCGCGCCGTTCGATACGAAAGACGGCGACTTCACGCTGAGCCTCGAAGCGGCTCACTCCAAGGCCCGCGTAGCTCGCGTGGGCGGCGACGGCGCGGGCGCCGCGATCATGGCCGCCGTCATCGCGGCCGTCCGCGCAACACCCGCCATCGAGATCCGCGAAAACGCCCGCGCCCGCCGGCTGCTTCAGGACGCGAGCGGTCGCGTCGTGGGTGTTCTTGCAGAGATCGACGGCCAGCTGGTCGAAATCCTCTCCCCCACCGTGATCCTGGCCACCGGGGGCGTCGGCGGCCTCTATGCCGTGACCACCACCCCCGCCGAGGTGCGCGGCGAAGGTCTGGGCCTGGCCGCCCTGGCCGGCGCGGTGATCGCCGACCCCGAGTTCGTGCAGTTCCATCCCACGGCCATCGACATCGGTCGCGACCCCGCCCCCCTGGCCACCGAAGCCCTGCGCGGCGAGGGCGCGATCCTGCGAAACACAGATGCCAGGGCCTTCATGGCCGACTATCACCCTGCCGCCGAACTGGCCCCGCGCGACATCGTGGCCCGCGCCATCCACGCCGAGCGCGCGGCCGGTCGCGGCGCCTTCCTAGACGCCACGACGGCGGTGGGCGCCCACTTCCCGCACGAGTTTCCGGCCGTGTTCGAAGCCTGCCGCGCCGGCGGGATCGATCCGCGCCGCGAGATGATCCCGGTGACCCCGGCCGTGCACTATCACATGGGCGGGGTGGCCACGGATCTGGACGGCCGCACTTCCCTGCCCGCTCTCTACGCCGCCGGCGAGTGCGCCGCGACGGGTGTGCACGGCGCCAACCGCCTGGCCTCCAACAGCCTGCTGGAAGCAGTCGTGTTCGGCGCCCGCGCCGGCCGCGCGGCGGCGAGCGAGCATCACGCGCCCGGCCAGCCCGTCTCGCTGGCGCCAATGCCGGATCTGCCCGCCGATGTCCTCCAGATTCTCCGCAAGGCCATGAGCCGCGACGCGGGCGTCATCCGCGACGCGGCAGGCCTGACCCGTCTGCTGGACCAGATCGAGGCTCTGGAGTCCGCCCACGGCCCCTGCCCGCCCCTGATCGCCGCGCGCCTGATCGTCGCCGCCGCCCTGACGCGGGAGGAAAGCCGGGGCGGTCACTTCCGCGCCGATTTTCCGGCGACCGCCGCGCCGGTCCGGACCTTCGCGACGCTCCCTCCCGGGCTTGGAAGCCTGCGCGAGTCCGGCTTGCAATACGCGGCGGAGTAGCGGCACAATTTCAGGAATGGAGATGCAATCATGACCGCGTCCGAGCCCGGCCTGGAAGATGCCGCCGTCAGCGATTTCCTGTTCGATTTCGATGCCTTCGAGCAGATGGACCAAGCGGGCCTGTTCCAGCGCGCCTGGGGTCGCGTGCAACTCATCGAGGGAAGATTGCTCGAAATGGCGCCCACCTCCTCGGATCATGGCGACACATCGGGTGAAGCTCTTTTCGCGCTGAAATCCGCAGCGATAACCGCCGGTATCGCGGCGGACTTTCGCTTCCTGATCCACGCCACCCTGAAGATCGGCGAGCACAATGCACCCGAACCCGACTTGATGATCGTGCGGACTTTCACCGGCCGGAAGTACGCCGAGGCGGCCGACGCCGTCCTGGTCGTCGAGGTGTCGATCTCGACTTGCGACGGCGACCTGAAACTGAGGGCGCCACTCTACGCCCGGGCCGGTGTTCCTGAGTTCTGGGTGATCGAGCCCGAAGAGCGACGATTAACGATTTTTCGCGCCCCTCAGCCGAACGGGAGTTGGGCCTCGACCATGGTCCACGATGACCACGACGACGCCATCTCGCCGCTGTTCGCGCCGCAAATCCGCATCACGCTCCCGGAGCTGTTTTGAAGCTTTCCCCTCTCCCCGACCTCCTCATCCGCCCCATCATCGATCTCGCCCTCGCCGAAGACCTCGGCCGGGCCGGCGACATCACCGGAGAGGCCTGTATCGACGCTGACGCGCGCCTGTCGGTGGTGTTCGCCGCCCGCCAGGATGGCCGGGTCGCGGGCCTGTCCTGCGCCCGCCTTGCGCTGGCCGCCATGGACCCGACGGCGAGCTTCGAGATCGCCACGCCGGACGGCGCCGACTGCGCGCCGGGCACGGTGCTGGCGCGCGCCGAGGGCAACGCCCGCGCCGTGCTAGCCGCCGAGCGTACGGGCCTCAACCTGCTGGGCCGGTTGTCGGGCATCGCCACTCTGACCCGCGCCTATGTCCGGCTCGTCAAGGGCACGGGCGCGATCATCGTCGACACCCGCAAGACCACCCCGGGCCTGCGGGCGCTGGAAAAATACGCCGTGCGCTGCGGCGGCGGGGTCAACCATCGCTTCGGCCTGGATGACGCCATCCTGATCAAGGACAACCATGTCGCCGCCTGCGGCGGGGTCGGCGAAGCCGTCCGCCGGGCGCGGGCTTTCGCCGGCCATCTGGTCAAGGTCGAGGTCGAGGTCGATGGCCTGGACCAGCTTGAAGACGCCCTGAAGCACGGCCCGGACGTGGTGATGCTGGACAATTTCAGCCTCGAAGCCCTGCGCACGGCCGTGTCGCTGGCCAAGGGCCGGGCGGTGCTGGAGGCCTCGGGCGGGGTCAACCTGACCACCGTGCGGGCCATCGCCGAGACGGGCATCGACGTGATCAGCGTCGGGGCGCTGACCCACTCGGCGCCGGTGCTGGATATCGGGCTGGACGCGGTCTGAGAATGCCCGCGTATGAAGGCATGACGGGCAACGAACGCCTAGGAGCGGCTGGCCTGCTGGACGAAAGGGATAATCCGTTTCGAGCTCGCGACCGCGACCGGATGATAGCGCTCTTGCGGTCGGTAGAGACGAGTGAGGCTGGAGCCATTCAGACTGTTGATCTGATGCTGAAGGACCCCAGCCTCTACGACGGCTAGCCCCAGATCTTCACGCACTCCCGCACCACCATCACCGCCAAGGTGATCGTCGAGGCCGTGAACAGCAGGAAGCGCAGGTTCACGAGGTTGACCGTCATCTGGATCAGGCTGTGCAGGATTCGCACGACCACATAGCCCCAGGCCAGCTGCAGCGCCAAGGCGTCGCCATGACCCGCCACGCTGATCGCCAGGGCGGTCGCGTAGAAGATGGTCGGTTGTTCCATCAGGTGGTTGTAGTTGTCGGCCGCCTGGCGCGCCCCGGCCGGCAGCACGTTCAGCGAGCCCGGAAAGGCCGCGTCCTGCGGTTTGACACCGGCCTTGGCCATGGCCGGGATGCGGCGGACATACATCACCAACCAGACCAGCAGCGACCAGCCCACGAGCGCCATGACTGGCGCGATCAAGGTATCCATCTATGCGTCCCTCCCCGGACGTTTGTTATCCGGAGAGGTTAGACGCAGTTCGGCGCTATTGCGAAGCTTGCCGTATGGGAATGGTGTTCAGGTCCGGTCCCGGAACGGGTCGGCCGGATAGACCCCCAGGATCTCGAACTTGTCCGAGAAGAATTTCAGCTCGTCGAAGGCCAGGGCCAGACTGCGATCTTCGGGGCGGCCGTCGACCTCGGCGTAGAAGAAGGTCGCCGTGAAGGCGCCGTCTTCCATATAGCTTTCCAGCTTGGTCATGTTGACGCCGTTGGTCGCGAAACCGCCCATGGCCTTGTAGAGCGCGGCCGGGAGGTTGCGAACCTTGAACACGAAGCTGGTCACGCAGCGGTGGGTAAAGGCGGGCGGGGTCGGGTTCGTCTCAGCCGTCATCACCAGGAAGCGGGTGGTGTTGTGGCGCTCGTCCTCGATGTCGCGGGCCAGGATGTCGAGGCCATAGATCTCGGCGGCCAGGGCCGGGGCCACGGCGCCGCGCGTCGGATCGGGCTTCAGGGCGAGAGCCTTAGCCGCGCCGGCGGTGTCGCCGGCCGCCTCGGTGGTTACGCCCAGCTTGCGCAGGCTGTTGCGGCACTGGCTCAGCGCGATCGGCATAGAGGCGACAGTCTTGATCGCGTCCAGCTTGACGCCCTTGTTGGCCATCAGCTGAAAGCGGATCGGCTTGAACCGCTCGCCGACGATCTTCAGCCCGGCGGCCGGCAGCAGGTGGTGCACATCGGCGACCCGGCCGGCGATCGAGTTCTCGATCGGGATCATGCCCAGCTCGCAGACGCCGGTCTTGATGGCTTCGAACGCCTCCTCGAAGGTGGCGCAGGGATAGGCCTCGTGGTCCGGGAAATAGGTGCGGCAGGCCTCGTGGCTGTTGGCGCCGGGCTCGCCCTGGAAGGCGATCTTCTTAAGGATGCTCATTGTGCTTTTCCAGCCTGGATACGCGCGGCTTCGAGATCGGAAGGCCCGGCGGCGCTACGCGCCGCTTGAAGATCAGAGGGATTATCGACGGAGATCGGCGCCTCAGCGGCCACGGCGGCGCGGATCGTCATGCCCAGCTCCATGGCCCGCAGCTGTTCCAGCTTCTCGCGCTTTTCCAGCGCCGAGGGCGAAGCAGCGTTGAACGCCTCCAGCGCCTCGCGGCGATAGCCATAGATGCCGATATGGCGCCAGACCGCGCCGTCGCCATAGAGAGTAGAGCGGGTGAAATAGAGGGCGCGGCCGCTCATGCCGTCGTCTTCCATGGCCAGGACGGCCTTGACCACGTCGGGATTGGTGCGGTCGGCGGGCGAGGCCTCGGCGGCCACCACGGTGGCGATATCGCAATCACCGAAATCTTCCAGCAGGCCGGCGCAGGCCGACAGGATCGACGGGTCGACGAAGGGCATGTCGCCCTGCAGGTTGATCACCACGTCATGCTCGAAATCCGGATCGAGTTGCGCGAGGGCGGCCAGGATCCGGTCGGACCCCGAGGGCAGTTCCGGGTCGGTCAACACAGCCACGCCGCCCGCCGCGCGCACGGCTTCGACGATCTCCGGATCGCCGGCGGCCACGGCCACCGGGCCGATATCGGCCTTGAGCGCCTGGTTCAGAACGCGGACAATCATCGGCAGGCCGCCGATATCGGCCAGCGGCTTGTTGGGCAGGCGGGTCGCCGCCATCCGCGCGGGGATCAGGACGATAGGATTCATGAGTTCAATATCGCTGCTGCCCGGTTGCGCGAGGGGCGGTAGCGTGTAAGAGACGCGAGCGCAACAAGAGGCGCACGTGAGGGATTCCTCGCCGTGGAATTTGGCCCCGCCCAGGCGGGTCGGTAAGAGGCTGACAAGGCTGAGATGAGCGACCTGACGTTCAACAAGATTGCTGGCGGCGTGCTGCTGACCGGCCTCATCATTTTTGGTCTGCGTGAAGCATCGACCATCGTGTTCGAGAAGCACGAACCCGAAAAAGCCGGCTACGAGATCGCGGTCGAAGAGCCGGGCGAGGGCCGCGCCGCCGTCGTCGAGGTCGCGCCCGATTGGGGCACGGCCCTGCTGCTGCCGGCCAATATCACCGCCGGTCAGGCCGTGGCCGCCAAGTGCGCCGCCTGTCACAAGGTCGAAGCGGGCGGCGCCAACGGCGTCGGCCCTGGCCTCTATGGCGTGGTCGGCCGCAAGCCCGCCAGCCATGCCGGCTTCGCCTATTCAGCGGCCATGAAGGACTTCGGCGCCAAGAACCCGGTGTGGGACTACGGCCACCTGGACGGCTTCCTGAAGGCGCCGGGCAAATATGTTTCGGGCACCAACATGACCTTCGTCGGCATCAAGAAGCCGGAAGATCGCGTCGCCCTGATTGCCTATCTGCATAGCTTGGGCTCGACCCTGCCCGTGCCGGCGCCCAAGCCGGCCGACGCTCCGGCCGACACGGCCGCCACGCCGACAGCCGCTCCGGAAGGCGCCCCGGCCACGGCCGCAGCCGCCGGTACCGTCGCCGCGGGCGCTCCGGCGGCCCCTGCTACGGCGCCCGCCGCGCACTGATCGGTTTCCGGTCGGGACAGATTCAGGGCCGCGAAGTTCGCTTCGCGGCCCTTTTTCTTTGCTAGACCCGCCGATACCCCAGCGGTGCCCCCACCCCGGCCGCTTCGATGCGCGTGACCGCCTCAGCCAGGGGCTCGACGGCCACGGCCATGTGGTGGGCATTGGCGTGCAGGATGGTCTCGGCGTCCAGCAGGATGGCCACGTGGCCCTTCCAGAACACCAGATCGCCCCGGCGGCGCTCGGCCTCCGCAATCTCGGGGAAGAAGGCGCGCTGCAGGTCGGTGTCGCGCGGGCAGGCGCGGTTGCAGGCGGCCAGGGCCTGCTGGACGATACCCGAGCAGTCCAGGCCCAGCGACTCCCGCCCGCCCCACTGGTAGGGCGCGCCCAGAAACCGCCCAGCGACCGCGACCCAGTCGGTCTCGCCCCGTCCGATCGGCGTCAGATGCGCCTCGATGAACCAGCCCGAGCGGGCGACCCGGACAAAGCGCCCCTCGCGCGCCTCCACCGTCACCAGGGCGCCCAGGCTGTAAAGACCGACAATGGCCGTTTTGATGTCGGGCTGGCTGAACCCATAGGTGCGGATCGCGGAGACCCGATGGGTGGAAGCCAGGACCGGCGCCGAGAGGGCGTCGCTTGTCACATAGCCCACATAGCCGTCGCGGCGGGCCTGGCCGAAGGCGAAGCCATCGATCTCGAACAGCACATCGAACCGCTCGCCAAAGACCAGCTGATCTTCCTGTTCGGCGTCGGGGGCCGGCGCCTTGCGGATCGAAGCGACAGGCGCGCTGGCCTGCATCGGTGTGGCGGCCGCGAAGCGCTCTGCGACGACGAGCCCCTCCAGCCGCTGATCAGCCAAGCCGTCACGCAAGAGGGTCAGGCGGCGGTCGGATGGGCTCATGCCGGGAACCTCGTCTTGAGCAAGCTGAACAGCGCCCGGATCGCCTGGGCCTCACCGCCCGTGGGATAGCCCGGCCGGCTCTTGGGATTCCAGGCATAGACGTCGAAGTGAGCCCAGCTTCCATCGGTGGGTGCGAACTTTTCGAGGAACAGGGCGGCCGTCGTCGCGCCAGCCTGGGCCCAGGCGTCGGGATCGTTCTTCAGATCGGCGATGTCGCTCTCGATGGCCTCGCGATAGCCGTCCCACAGAGGCAGGCGCCACAAGGGGTCGAAGGTGGCCCTGGACGCCGCCTCGATCTGGCCGGCCAGCCTGTCGTCGGCAGTCCAGAACGGGATGACGAACGGCCCCATGGCCACCCGCGCCGCGCCGGTCAGAGTGGCCAGGTCCAGGGTCAGGACGGGTTTAAGCTCGGCTGCGCGGGTCAGGGCGTCGGCCAGGATCAGCCTGCCCTCGGCGTCGGTATTGCCCACCTCGACGGTCAGGCCGGCACGAGTTTGCAGCACATCGCCCGGCCGCATGGCGTCGCCGCTGATGGCGTTCTCGACCACGGGAGTCAGCACGACGAGCCGCACGGGGAGCTTGGCCGACATCACCATACGGGCCAGAGCCAGGGCGTGGGCGGCGCCGCCCATGTCCTTCTTCATCAGCCGCATTCCGCCCGAAGGCTTGATATCCAGCCCGCCGGTGTCGAACACCACGCCCTTGCCGACCAGGACGACCAGAGGGTGCGAATGATCGCCCCAGCTCATCTCGATCATGCGCGGCGCGCGATGCGGAACGGCGGCGCGGCCCACCGCGTGGACGGCGGGGTAGTTCTGCTCAAGCAGATCATCGCCCACGATCACCGACAGGGTCGCGCCGTGCTTCTCGGCGATCTCGCGGGCGATAGTCTCGATCTGCAGCGGCCCCATGTCGTTGGCCGGGGTGTTGATCATGTCGCGGGCCAGGGCGCAGGCGTGGCTGACGGCGGTCACGGCTTCGATATCGACGCCCTTTGGCGCGACCAGCCGGGGTACGGCCTCACCCCCTTCTTTGCTAGGCGGGCGCTTGCGATAACGGTCGAAGCGATAGAGCCCCAGGGCGAAGGCTAGAGTCGCCTCCTGGGCGTCCAGGCCGCGCGGCAGGCGGGCCAGCCTGTAGTCGCCGGCCGGCAGCTTGGCGGCAAGGCCTCGGAACAGGCCCGGATCGACGCTCATGCGAGACCCGATTCCCATCAGCACACGCTCGACCTTACCGCTGGGCGCCGACAGCACTAGCACCTGGCCTGCCTTGGCCTTGAACTGGGCCTGGGTCGCCAGCACGCGGGCCGAGGGACGGCGAGCGGTCAGGAACGCCTCCAGCTCGGCCTCGAACAGCGGGTGGACCGGAATGGCGAGCTCGGTCGCCGCCGGAAAAACTGCCGAAAGGATTGGATGACTGTCCAACATGTCGCGGCCCTCGGAAATTATGCTTAACGATTCCTTGAGGGCCGCGCGGCGAGGATGCGGCTACCTTTCGGAGACTTGTCTTCCATGTGTCGCAAGCGCGCGCTCCTCGCAACCGTTCTCGCCCCGGCTCTTATGCTGCTGGGCGCCCAGGCCCATGCCGGCGCCGCGAAGAACAAGCCCGAAGCCGTCGAGCAGACCACCTCGCGCAAGGCCACGCCGACCCAACGGGCCGAGATGCGCCGGGCCGATCCGCTGGCCCGCGCCGCGTTCTGGGGTGGTGAATTCGAGACCGACAGCCGCGACGCCGAGGCCGGGGTCGCCTTGGCCCAGGCCCTGCGGGCGCTGGGACGCTATGACGACGCCGCCGCGACGGTGGCCAAGGTGCTGATGGCCCAGCCCGACAATATCGACGCCCTGCTGGAATCGGCCCGCGCCCAGATCGCGCGTGGCCAGGGCTTCTACGCCATCGACCCGGCCCGTCGCGCCGCCGCCTTGGCGCCCCGCGACTGGCGTCCGCAATCGCTGCTGGGCGTCGCCTACGAGCAGGCCCAGCGTGACGACGAAGCCAGCGTGGCCCACCGTCAGGCCGTGGCGCTTGCTCCCAACGAAGCCGTGCCGACCGCCAACTACGCCATGCACCTGGCCAGCCAGGGCGACCTGGCCGGCGCCGAGGCTCAACTGCGCCGCGCGGCAGTCATGCCCGCCTCAAGTATCCAGATCCGTCAGAACCTCGCCCTGGTTATCGGCCTGCAAGGCCGCATCGCCGAGGCCGAGAAGTTGGCCCGTCAGGACCTGCCCCCGGAATCGGTGGCCAACAATCTGGCCTGGCTGCGAGCCGCCACCAGCAAGCCCGGCCCGGCGGGCCAATCCCGGTCGTGGGACGCGATGAAGTCGGGCGGCTAGAGCGGGCTCTTAGCCGAGTACGTTTTCCAGCGCCATGGCCGCGTCGATGAACTTCTGAAGCAGCGGCATGCTCACGCCCTCGCGGACCACCACCGCGAAGGTCGCCGCCAGCGAGAAGATCAGAGCCGTCTCGACCGCCGATCCGCCGACCTCGTCGCCCGCGAAGCCTCGATCGCGGTGAGCCCGCTTGCCGCCGATCTTCATGCTGACTGTCCCACAATGGCAAACCACTGGGGGGCGAGCCGCAAGAAGGGCGCCGCGGCTGCAATCGCGCTCCCGGCATCAGATAGAGCCGCAAAGGCTCTATCGCCCCAGGCGGGCCAGCAGGTCGTCGCGATAGGTTCGGCTGGCGACCAGCTCGGCGCCGCTCTCCAGCGTAAGGCGCCAGGAGCCGTCCGACAGCGACTGCGTCTCGCGCACGCGGGCCAGATTGACCAGGGTCGAGCGATGGCTGCGGGCGAAGACCGCAGGATCCAGCCGCGCCTCCAGGGCCTGCAAGGTCTCGCGGATCAGGCCCTCCCGCTCGCCCCCCTCCCCTTGCCCCCAATGGACCACGACATAGTTGCCGGCCGCCGCGAACCATTCGACCTGGGCCAGGTCCACCGGCGTGCGGCGCGAGCCGTTGGAGACCATCAGGCGCTCGGCCGGAGCGACCTGGCGGGCAAGAGCCCCTCGGGCTGTCTCCAACGCTGTTTCCAGGTCGTCGGCGCGGGCCTGAACCTCGACCGCCTTCTGCCGATGGGCGGCAGCCAGACCGGCGGCGGCGATGGCGGTGTAGAGCAGGATCGAGACGGGCAGCCGCCCGACGGCGCGCCCCAGCGCCTCGCCCCAGCCGCCGCCCGCCCCTCTGAACGCCATGTCCGTCCAGGCCGCCGCAAGGGACTCCAGCGGGACGAGAAGAATGGCGGCGAGGGTCAGAACGGCCACGCCCCGCCCGCCGGCTCCAAAACGCCGCAGCATGGCCCAAACCAGGCCGGCGAAGGGCAGCCACAGGGCGTAGCTGGCGCCCTGCCAGCTCACCGACTCGACGAAGCTCATCGGCGCCCCCGCCGCGCGGGCGGCCCGCCGCGCGAACCAGGCGGCGCTGAGCGTGGTGGCCACATAGCTGTAGACGCTGAACGCCCACACCCAGGCGGAGGTCGACGCGCGCTTCAAGCGGTCGCGAAGCTGGCGCGGCGCCGCCGCGCGTGCGTCAGCACCCAGATCAGGGCCAGAGGCTGGAAGAAGAGGGTCGGCCAGAGCTGGCTCCAGGGGGTCGGCAGGAAGGTCAGAAAATTGCCCGAGAAAGCGCTCATCACCGCCCCGTAGGCGCTCAGCATCTTCACAAGATGCTCGTAGGTCCAGAGGTCCGGAAAGAAAGGCCACGCGGTCGGCCGCAGAAAGCGCCAGAGGTCCCAGCCGCCATAGGTCAGGGCGCCATAGACCAGGGCCGCTGAGACGGCGGGACTGGGACCCGCCTTGCCCAGCAGGATCAGGGCCAGCAGCCACAGGCCGACGCCGACCACGGTCAGGGTCAGCAGCCAGTCGATCAGTCTCGCCCGGTCGGCGCGGCGCAGGTCGGGCCGCTTGCGTTTCAGCACCCGCACGCCGGAGAAGACGGTGATCGACGCCGTCGCGGTCAGGGCCGCGAAATAGGCGCTGAAGTGCAAGGCCGTCATCACCCAGGCGCAGGCCAGCATTACCCCCATCAGGCTGGCGAAGATCCATCCGGAGGTGCGATACAGCCGCGAGCCCTTGCGGGTGACAATGGGCAGGAAGCCTGCGGCGACGGCGACGAGGCCGCAGGTGATGTGGAGGGCGAGGGTGGGCTGAAAGATCATGCAGCGCTGATGGCTGCTCTCAGGCCGTATCGCCAGGTATCCGGGACGAAGCGCGGCCCTTGGGGACGACAAGCTTGTCCTCCCGGTCGCAGCGAAGCGGAGCGCCGGGAAGGACAAGGTTTTGGGTAGGAAGGGCTGGAGCCTAGCCCTTTCCCATCACGTCCTGGATCTTGAGGATCGCCGGACCCAGGATCACGACGAACAGCACCGGCAGGAAGAACAGGATCATCGGCACGGTCAACTGGGCGGGCAAGGCGGCGGCCTTCTTCTCTGCCGCAGAAAGACGCAGGTCGCGATTTTCCTTGGCCATGACGCGCAGCGCCGAGCCCAGCGGCGTGCCGTAGCGCTCGGCCTGGATCATGGCAGTGGCCACCGAGCGGATGCCGGGATGGTTGGTGCGGCGGGCCAGGCCTTCATAGGCCAGGCGCCGGTCGGGCAGGTAGGACAGCTCAGCGGTCAGCAGCGACAGTTCCTCGGCCAGTTCCATCGAGCTGGAGCCGACCTCGGCGCCGACCTTCTGGATGGCCGCCTCGATAGACATGCCGCTCTCGACGCAGATCAGCAGCAGATCGAGCGAGTCCGGGAAGGCCGCCACGATGGACTCGCGGCGCTTGGTGGCGATGTTGCTGATATAGACATTGGGCGCGTAGTAGCCGATGGCCAGGGCCGCCACGCAGGCGCACATCTTCTGCATGCCCAGCAGGCCGAAATCGTTGATCAGGTAGATGTAGACGGCCGTCACCACGGCAAAGACGAACGGCATCACGAAGCGGAAGAAATAGAAGGTCGAGACCGGCTGCGGTCCTCGGAAACCGGCCTGGGCCAGCTTGTCGACGACCTTCGGGTCTTCCAGCAGCTTGGACAACTGCAGCCGGTCGACGATATTCTTGTACAGGCCCTCGTCTGTGTGACGCAGGGTGCTGGTCCCGCCTTTCTGGGCGATGGCCTCACGCGAGCGGCGCCGCAGTTCTTCGCGACGGTTGGCCACCGACTTCAGGCGGCCTTCCAGGCCCCGGTCGCTCATGGCGGGCGCGGCCAGGGTGATGATGGTGGCGAACACCACGATGGCGATGAAGCCGGTCAGCAGGTTGCTGGGATCGGTCAGGATGGCGACGATGTTCATGTCAGCGCCCTCCCCCTAGAACAACTGATAACCGATCTTCCCGGCGAAGGTCGGGACCCAGATCGAGCCCAGGGCGTCAATCGACTGAAGCGAGGCAGACCGCGCGTCATCCCCAGTCGCTCAGGTTGAAACTGGGTCCCGGCTTTCGCCGGGGAGAGCGGAGTGTGGGTGTTCTGGAGAGTCACTGAATCATCTCCTCTAGAACTTGAAGTTGATCATCTTGCGCATCACGAAGATGCCCATGCTCATCCAGAGGCCGCCGGCCAGAAGCATCAGGTGTCCGCGCGGGTCGGTGAACAGAGGCTGCATGTAGGCCGGCGAGGTCACGGTGATCAGGACCACCACGCCCGGCGGCAGGGCGCCGATGATGACGGCCGAGGCCACGGCTTCGGCCGACAGGGCCTTGATCTTCTCGTGCATCAGCTTGCGGGCCCGCAGCACGGTCGACAGGTTGCCCAGGGCTTCGGCCAGGTTGCCGCCGGTCTTGGCCTGGATCGACAGCACGATGGCGAAGAAGCGCAGCTCGTTGGTCGGCATGCGCTCGTACATGCGCTCCAGGGCGTCGGACATCGGCATGCCCATGCCGACGTTCTCGGTCAGCACGCGAAACTCGCCGGCCAGGGGCTCGGGGCATTCCTTGCCGATGATCTTCAGACAGTCATGGACCGGCAAGCCCGACTTGATGCCGCGCACGATGATATCGATGGCGTCGGAAAAGGCCTCGGTGAACTTCTTGGTGCGGGCCTTGGCCAGCACGCCGACGACCCAGCGCGGCAGGCCAAAACCGGCCGCGAAGGCTCCGCCCAGGGCGATCAGCGGATGCTGGCGCAGGATGAGGACAACCAGGCCAACGCAAAGGCCCAGCACGCCGCTGATGATCCAGAACATCTGAACCTTTTCGCCCAGGCCGGCAGCGCGCAGGCGCGCTGCGATGCTGAGCGTGGCCTTCTTCTGCCTGCGGTCCTGCTCTTTCAGCGTCTTCAGGATCTGCTTGCGGCGAGCGTCCGGCGTGTTGGCCACGGCCTTGGCGCGGGCCCCCGCTTCACGCGGACCGCCACCGACGATCGCCTGGGCGCGCTTGGCCGTGCGGGCCGCGTTCGGGTCGCCGCCAGCGAAGGCGAAGCCCAGACCCGCTATGGTGATGAAGCCCAGAACGCCGGCGATCACGAACAGCATCGGCTACTCCGCCGCGTCGAGGGCTTCGGCCAGCTCGCGTTCCAGACCGTAATAACGGGCGCGGTCCCAGAAGCGGGGCCGGGCGATGCCGGTCGAGCGGTGCTTGCCGATCACCTTGCCGTCGGCGTCCTCGCCTGTGATCTCGTAGACGAACAGGTCCTGGGTGACGATCACGTCGCCTTCCAGACCCACCACTTCGGTGATGTGAGTGATGCGACGACTGCCGTCGCGCAGACGGGCGGCCTGGATGACGACGTCGACCGAACCGACGATCATCTCCTTGATGGTCTTGGAGGGCAGGCCGTACCCGCCCATGGTGATCATGCTCTCGATCCGGCTGATGGCTTCGCGCGGGCTGTTGGCGTGCAGCGTGCCCATCGAGCCGTCGTGGCCGGTGTTCATGGCCTGCAGCAGGTCGAAGGCCTCCGGCCCCCGGACTTCGCCGACAATGATCCGTTCGGGGCGCATCCGAAGGCAGTTCTTGACCAGATCGCGCATGGTCACCGCGCCCTGGCCTTCCAGGTTGGGCGGCCGGGTTTCCAGACGCACCACGTGTGGCTGCTGCAGCTGCAGTTCGGCGGCGTCCTCGCAAGTCACCACCCGCTCGGTCGGGTCGATGAAGGCGGTCAGGGTGTTGAGCAGGGTGGTCTTGCCCGAGCCCGTACCGCCGGAAATGACGATGTTGCAGCGGCAGGCCCCGATCACGCCCAGAACCCGCGCCCCTTCCGGGCTGATCGACGCGTAGTCGACCAGGTTCTTCATCGTCAGCTTGTCCTTCTTGAACTTCCGGATGGTCAGGGTGGGACCGTCCAGAGCAAGCGGGGGCGCGATGACGTTGACACGAGAGCCGTCGGGCAGACGGGCGTCGCAGATCGGTGAACTTTCATCGACCCGGCGGCCGACCTGGCTAACGATGCGTTGGCAGATGTTCATCAGCTGAAGATTGTCGCGGAAGCGCACATTGGTCAGCTGGACCTTGCCGCCGACTTCGATGAATACCCGGTGGGCGCCATTAACCATGATGTCGGCGATGTCGTCGCGAGCCAGCAGGGGCTCCAGCGGGCCATAACCGAGAACGTCGTTGATGATGTCCTGGACCAAGTGCTCCTGCTCGGAGACCGACATCGAGACGTTCTTGATCGCGACCAGTTCGGCGACGATGTCCCTGATCTCTTCGGCCGCCGCCTTCAGGTCCAGCTGGGCCAGTTGGCTCAGATCAATGGTGTTGAGCAGTGCGTTGAAGATCGTGGTCTTGGTGGCGTGGTAGTAGTCGCTCTGCTCACGGACGATCGTGGTCGTGGCTGGAGCCCCCTGCGCGGCGCGCAGCTGCTCCAGACCCGGCGTCGACTTGGGCGCAGCCACCTTGGAAGAAGGCGCGGCGCGTTCCTGGGCCGGATCGACCCGCTGCGGGCGCGTGGCGATCGCAGAGCCGTCAGCCGGGGCCGGAGGCGGCGCCTGCCGGTCGGCAGGAGTGTTCTGATCGCGCTTGCCGAACATCCGTCGCTATTTCTTCCTGAACAGACCAGACAGCATCGAGGCCTTCTGAACCTGCGGCGGTTCGCGACGGCTGATCAGCTGGGCCAGGTGGTCGATACCCTCGGCCGCCTTGGACTTGGGCGCGACCTCTCCAACCATCTGGCCGTTATTGGCGGCCAGACCGAAGGACTTGGGATCGAAGGGCAGGACGAGCGACGGCGTGACGCCCAAGGCCTCGCCGAAATCCTTCACCGGGATTTCTGGACGGCCGGGGACGCCCACCTGATTGAGCACCAGGCGCGGCGGAGCGTCGTTGGGACGGGCCTGACGGACCATGTCGACGATGTTCTTGGCGTTACGCAGCGAGGCCAGGTCCGGCGTGGCGACCACGACCAGATCGTCCGAGCCGATCAGCACCTTGCGCGTCCAGGCCGCCCAGCTGTGCGGCAGGTCCAGCACCACGAAGGGCGCGGCGCCGCGGATTTTCTGGGTGACCTCTTCATAGGCGTCGGCGCTGATGTCGTAGTCCTGATCCAAGCTGGCCGGGGCTGCGAACAGCGACAGGCGGTCTCCGCAACGGACCATCATGCGGTCCATCAGCACGGGGTCGAGGCGCTCGGGCTGGGTGAGCGCGTCGATGACGCCCTGCAGCGGGTCCTGGTTGAAGTCGAGGCCGGCGGTGCCGAACGGCAGGTCCAGGTCGACGATCACCGTGGCGGTCTGCATGCGCTCGGCCATCGACCAGGCGAAATTGTGGGCCAGGGTCGAGGCCCCTACCCCGCCCTTGGCGCCGACGAAGGCCACCTGGCGACCGACGAAGGGCGCCGACGGATCGGCGTACAGACCGGAGACCGCGCGGATCACCTGCAGAGGGCCCAGCGGCTGGGTCAGATACTCGCTGACCCCGCGCCGCATCAGCTCGCGATAGAGGGCGATGTCGTTGGTTTGGCCGATCACCACGACCTTGGTGCCCGGGTCGCAGACCTGGGCCAGGGCGTCGAGGAGATGCAGCAGGCGCTGGGCGCCGTCATGACTTTCCACCAGCACCAGCGAGGGCGTCGACTGGTTCTGGTAGAGCTCGACAGCGGCGTCGAGGCCACCAACGCGGACCAGGGTCGAGGCACGCGCCATCCGGCGGTCGGCGGCGGCCAGCTCGATCAGGGCCGAGGTCTCGGGTCGCACGCAGAAGGCGTGGATGGTGATGCGCGGCACCGCCATTTCGCCCAAAGCGGCGTCGCTGCCGATCAGGCCGTCATGCGAGGTGTGAACCGACGGGTCGGGCGTCGGCGCCGGCGCCGGTTCGGCGGCGGGCGCTCGCTCAACCTCGGGCCGCAGCGCGGGGGGAGGAACGGGTTGTGGCGCGGCGGCGCGCGCTGGCGCCGCTGCCTGGGCTTGGGCCTGACGTGCGGCGGCGGGCGCCGCGAACGGGTCCAGGGCGGGCGAGGGCCGCTCGTCGCGCGGCCGGGCCGGCGGGAAGTCGGCGAACGGGTCGTCCAGTCCGCCCATGGCCGGCGTCAGGGCCGGAGCAGAGGAGCGCCAGGGATCGGAGCCGGCCGAGGTGAACTCGTCGGTCGCCTCGAACCCCAGGTCGAACGGGTCATGTTCCGAAGGAGGTCGCGCCATCAGTTGATCGCCTTCGAGATGGCGCCATTGGCCTGGTCATCCTTGGCCGAAGCTGTGGCCTGGCCCTGGCGGTACTTGCCCAGCACCACGTCGCGGCGGCCCGCGTCGATGGGCGTGGAGTCGCGCGGCCGGATCAGGTCCTCGGGATTGGCGATCTGGGCGGCCAGGTTGGCGGCCATCGAGCAGCCGAAATTGCCGTAGGCTTCGTTCTTGCGGGTGGCGGTGATGTTCTCCCAGGCGCCGCAGGTCGGCCCCTGGGCGGTGAAGACCTCGAAGCCGACGCGCAGCGGCGCGGCGGGGTCGCCGGCGCCGTCATAGCCGACTACCCGCACGTAGGACGCGGGCGCGCCATAAAAGGTCAGGCGTTCGCGAACCTGGACCGCCATCCCGCCAGCGGCGGAAGGGTTGCCGCCGCCGATGGGGGCGCTGACCACGATCTCGCGCGCCTGGGCGGACAGCCAGCGGCTGACCAGGGCCGACAGCGCCTGGTCCTGATTGGCCGAGACGCCGGTGGCGTGAACGGCCAGCTGGATTTCATCGGCGCGGCCATCGACCTTGATCTGGTCGCGCCACTTCTCGGTTTCGGTGCGCGCTACAGGGGCGGCGACAGGCGGTTCGCCACGGACGCTGGCGCAGGCCGACAGGCCGAGCAAGGCGGCGCCGATCAGACCGGCCTGAAGGATGAGTTTCACGGGTTGGCTGCTCATGTCCGCGTCCTCACTCGATCACATAACCGACGGGGCCCTGGTAGGCGCGCCCCGTATTGGCGCCGACTGGCGCATTGACCACCTTGTTGAGCCGGCCCAGCAGGGCCGTGCTCATGTCGCTGGCGAACCGCAGGCCATCGGCCGGGGTCTGCAGATTCTGCGGGCGGGTCGGATCGACAATGTAGGGGGTGATGATGATCACCAGCTCGGTCTCGCCGTTCAGATAGTCGCGCGACCGGAACAGCGCGCCCAACACCGGCATGTTGGTCATGCCCGGGATCGCGTCGATGGTTTCCTTGGTCGTCTGCTGCAGCAGGCCGGCGATCATCAGCGAGCCGCCCGAAGGCAGCTCGACCGTGGTCTCCGCCCGGCGGACCGTCAGACCCGGCACGGTCAAAGTTCTCGACCCGGCCCCGCTCGAGACCGAATAGGCGCCCAGGCTGGAAAGCTCGGACACTTCGGTCGACAGCTTCAGCGAGATGCGGCCGCCCGACAGCACGACGGGCGTGTAGCCCAGCCCTACGCCATAGGGCTTGAACTCGATGGTGACCTTGCCGGTGACGTCCTGGCCGGTGGGCACAGGGAACTCGCCGCCCGCCAGGAACTTGCCCGACTCGCCCGACAGCACGGTCAGGTTCGGCTCGGCCAGGGTGCGGATCAGGCCCACGCGCTCGAACGCCTGGATCATGCCCTTGGCCTTGTTCAGGCCCGCGCTGCCAGCCGTATCGGCGATCGTGGCGGTGTCGCCGTTGCCGTAGACGCTGTTGTCGCGCACCACCTGGAGACATTTGGCGGCATCAGGCAAGGCGACATTACACGGCACCTGCAGCACTGGCTGCTTGGTGGTGTCTGTCGAATAGCCGCTGGTAACACCGCCCAGCAGCGAGCCGTTGACGCCAAAGGTCGGCGACAGGCCAAAGCTGTACTGGGCCTCTCCCAGCTGGCCGAGCACCGCATTCAGGTCGACGCCAAGCTGCTTGATGATATTGCGCTGAACCTCGACGATACGCACTTCCAGCATCACCTGGTCTTTGCCGGCAATGCTGAGCATGTTCAGCACCTTTTCCGGCGAGGACACGAACTGGGCGGCGATCCGCGAGGCCTTCTCGGAGTCGGCGGCGTTCATGACCATGCCGCTTAGAATGACGCTGTCCTTCAGCGGCACGACCTGGACGGTGCCGCCGGGCAGCACATTGCGCAGGGTGGTCGACAGCAGGCTGATGTCCTGGGCGACGCGGATGTTCAGTTGCAGGATCTTGCGGCCAGCGGTGTCGAAGAACACCGCGTCGGTCGAGCCCGAAGCCAGGCCCAGCACATAGATCCGGCGCGGGCTGCGCAGCACGGCGTCGGCCACCAGCGGATTGGTGACCAGCATGTCGCGCACGTCGACCGGCAGTTCGATGATCGCCGACTTGCCCAGCGGCAGATCCAGCACGCGGGCGCCGGCGCCGGCGGTCAGGTCGATGCTCAGCACCTGCTCGGGAGCGGGCGCCGACATCGGCGCGACCGCGACGGGACGCGCGGGGCGGACGATCCGGGGGGCGGGACGGTAGGTATGCGAGCCGCCGACCGGGCCGTCGGCCAGCACCGGGGCCGCCGAGGTCAACGCCAGAAGCGCGGCGAGGTGTGCGGTGAAAAGGCGACGGATCATGGGAGAGCGGCTCATGGGCGCACCGGAATGTTGGTGGTCTGGCCCCCGCGGTTGATGCGGATGACCGCTTCCTCATGGACCTTGTGCTCGACCCGACCGACCGCTCCCGAGGGGCCGCCCAGATCAGTGTAGGCGCGGAGAGCCAGGGTCACCGGGCCGGTCGCCTTGGCCCGCGTCAGGGCTTCGGCGTCGGCGGGGGCGACCTCGATGGTGGCGGTGGCCGCGACGATTGATTTGGCGTCCTTCTCGGCGGCGGTGCTCTGGTCGAGCGCCAGCACGCGAACGTTCTGCAGGATGGTCTCGGCGATCAGCACCTTGTCGGAGCCGCCATCGCTGCTGCCGGAGGCCTCGCGGGTCTGCAGCACGTCGACACGGTCGCCGGGCAGGATGAAGCCGCCGACCGCGGTCTCGGAGGTGACGGGCACCGACATGGCGCGCTTGCCGGGCGACAGCACGACCGACAGATAGCCGCCGTCGCCGCCGCGGACGATCTTGCGGGGGGTGATGGGTTCGCCGGTCAGGATCGGGTCGCGAACGATCGCGCCCTCGACGGCCTTGGCCGGATCGACGCCGCCGATCATGTCGCTGGCGGCGTTGGCGACGGCAGCCTTGGCCTTGGCCGCGCCTTCCGGCTTGGGCAAGGCGGCGCCATTGGTGATGAAGGCGGCGTTGACGGCCTCGGTTGGCCAGGCCTGCCAGGTGACATCCTCACCAGTCAGCCGCGTGCCGATGGTCAGGTCGCGCTTGGCGACCAGGACCTGGGTCATGGGCCTGCTTGAGGCTGGCGCGGCGATCGCTGTTGCGACGGCGGGCTTTCCGCCCAGAGCGCGCTGCATCACCACGGCCAGGCCGATGGCCGACACGGCGGCGACCAGAACGATCAGGAGGCGAACAGGATTCATTGCGCGGTCACTGGCTTTCGCGACGGGAAGCGAGGTTTCGCGAGCAACTGCCCTTCAGGACGGCGCGCACGATTCGTCAGACAGCCTTTCTGGCCAGCTTCATCGTCGCCGGTGCATGGTTAACACCGGCTGAAGTTTTGGCTCCGTGAGTCGATATGCCCGCTGTGACAGGCTGACGCGGGACTCGCCAAACCACTCGGGATCAACCCAAAATGGCAGAAGCCAAGGCGCCTTGCGGGAAGGTCGCCAGAGCGCCGACCGCGATGGCGACGCCATAGGGAATGTCGCCGCCCTGAGCGCCCAGCTTGCGCAGCCAGGACGGGCTCCCGGCCAGCACCGGCTCCAGCCAGCCCGAGCGCAGGGCCAGGATGGTCATGGTCAGGGCGCCGCCCGCCAGGCCGGTGGACAACATGAACGGAAAGGCGGCCGGCCAGCCGATCCACAGGGCCGAGGCCGCGAACAGCTTGGCGTCGCCGCCGCCGATCCATCCGGCCGCAAACATGCCCATTCCGAGGAACAGCGCGCCCAGACCCGTCGCCAGGCAGAGACCGATGACCGGCAGGGACGCCCCGCTGAAGGCCGCAGCCGGCGCGAAGGCAGCGATCAGGCCAAGAGAGATCCAGTTGGGAATGGTGTAGCTGGTGGCGTCCTTCAGCGCGGCCACGATGACCAGGGCCGGAAAGATCAGCAGCAGCGGGATCTGGATAGCATGCATCGCAAAGCGCCTTGTTGACCGCTCCATTCTGGGACGATCAGGTGAAGCAATGGTTTCCTAAACAGACGTCGCCCGAGCCGAGCGACGGTATCCAGGCAAAGAAAAAGGGCCGAGACCGAAGTCTCGACCCTCTTTTTTCGAGGCGGAAGCTAGTCTTAGCTGGCCGCGTTGGCTGCGCTGACTACGCCACCGGTCTTGACGAAGGTAGCCTTCAGGCCGGTGCCGAGCGTGGTGACGGCGGTCACGATCACGACGGCGATCAGGGCGACGATCAGGCCATATTCGATGGCCGTGGCGCCGGATTCGTCGTTCAGGAAGCGGGTGAAGAACTTCGACATGACTTGATCTCCAAAATCATCGTTGGTTAATGTTGAGGTCTTCAAGCCGTGTCGACTTGCTCACCCCCGAAAACACGATCAATTTCACCCAGCTCGCTTAATGGCCAGTAAACGTCTGAATAGTTTTCGAGAGTTTTCTGTTGGTTTATTTAAATTTACCATTACTCGTTCTTAACCGTACAACACAAAATCGCCTCTAAAGCCTTTTGAATCAACAATTTTCCCAATGGTCAAGTTGTCGCGGGAAATCCGGGTTTAGTCTTTTGTTGACCATTCAAAGTCAGTCTGCAGACGCTCGGACATCGAACTGGAACCGTCATGCGCCGCCTGTCGCTCGCTCTCGCCGCCATCTTGGCCCTCACGGCCGCCACCGCCCACGCCCAAAGCCTGGCCGTTCCCGCCGGCGAGGCCGTGCGCATCGCTCTTGACGGCGCGGTGCGCGACGTCGTGGTGGGCGATCCGCTGGTGGCCGACGTCAGCGTCATCAACGAGCGCACTCTGATCATCATGGGCAAGCGTCCGGGCATCACCACCGTGATGGCGTTCGATGGCGCCGGCCGCTCCCTTGCAGATCGCCAGGTGCAGGTCTCCGATAACGGCGCCGCGATCACCATCTATCGCGGCAACGCCAATGTCGGGAACTATGCCTGCGGCGTGCAGTGCACCCGCATCCCCCTCACCTCGGGCGCCGGCGTTCCGTAGAAGACGCGCCCATGCGCTCAAGCGCACTCCTAAACGACTGATTAGGGGCGTTCGGCCTAGGATGCCTCGACCGCCCAACCCGGCGGCGTCGAAAACGGACCCCAAGCGTCATGGCGCACGTCGCCCGACCTCGCATCAAACGCCGCGCTGGCCTGCTGGCCAAGGCCCGAGCCAGAGCCCGCGCAAGACTGTTCGCGCGCGCCCGCCACGGCGCGGTGACGGTGGAGTTCGCCTTCGTCTCGATCCCTTTCCTGCTGCTGATCTTCGCGATCATCGAGCTTGGCCTGGTGTTCCTGCTCTCGGTGACCCTTGAGAACGCCGTGTACGACGTCGGCCGGACCATCCGCACCGGCGAGGTCCAGATAGCCGGTCGCACCGCCGCCACCTTCAAGAGCGCTGTTTGCACCGAGATGGGCTGGCTTGGCTCGACCTGCAACGGCGCCTTGAGCGTGGACGTGCGCACCTTCACCGGTTTCACGGCTTCCGGCTCGGCGCTGATCGCCGCCAAGCCCAACAACACCTGCTGGGATCCAGGCGGTCCAGGCTCGATCGTCATGGTCCGCGCCTATTATAACTGGCCCCTGATAACCCCGCTGCTGCAGACCGGCCTGCAGACCGCGAGCGGCAAGCGCATGGTCATGGCGGCGACGGCCTTCGCCAACGAGCCCTATTCCGACACTCCGGCGGCGCCAGTCACATGCCCGACCTGATCCCAAGCCCTCCCCGCCACGCACCTCGTCACCGGGGCTTGTCCGGCTTCTGGCGCGACCGCCGCGGTGTTTCGGCTGTGGAGTTCGCCCTGATCGCGCCGGTTATGCTGATCTTCTACTGCGGCCTGGCCGAGCTGACCCAGGCCATGATGGCCCAGCGTCGTTTGAGCAACATCGCCTCATCGATCGGCGATCTGGTGGCCCAGAGCCCCCAACTGAGCGATGCGCGTCTGAATGACATCTTCGCGATCGGCGCCTCCGTCATGGCCCCGTTCCCGACCGCCACCTTGCGCATGTGCCTGGTCAGCGTCTCGTCCGACGCCACGGGCAAGGACACCGTCGACTGGTCCGAGAACAAGAACAGCCATGCAAATTGCCCGGCCAAGGGCGCGGTGCTGGGCGCCGCCGTGGTGCCGGTCGGCGTGCTTCCCGCCAGCCACAGCGTGATCATGGCCAAGGCCAGCTACGGCTACAACTCGCCCATCAAGTTCATCCTGCCCTCGACCCTGAACTTCTACCGCACCTTCTATCTGCGGCCCCGCAAGTCCGAAATAGTGGTGCGGGTCAGCTAGAGCCCTTTCCGACCTGATGGCTTCATCAGGGTCTGGCGAAAAGGGCTCTAAATCAAAAGTTTAGAGCATTTTTCGATCCGATAACCGTTTCACACTTATCGGAAAATGCTCTAGGAATCTTCTCCGCCGCTATGCAAGGGAGGAGAAGACCGCCCTTAGCCGCTCGGTCAGCGGATGCGGCGCGAAGATCCGCTCGTGGAGCCGCGAGACCGGCCGCACACCGATCAGGCTGTTGGTGAGGAAGATCCCGTCGGCGCCCGCCAGTCGCGCGCCATCGGCGGCGATCACCAGCGCTTCGATTTCCCATGACCGCGCGGCTGCCAGCACGCGCGCCCGGGTGATCCCGGCCAGTACGCCGCAGTCCAGGGCCGGGGTCAGCAGCCGGTCGCCCTCGATCCAGAACAGGTTTGCCGCCGCCGCGCAGGCGATGTGGCCCGCATTGTTCAGCATCACCGCCTCGTCCGCCCCCGCCACCCTGGCCTCGGCCCGCGCCAAGACGTTGTCGAGATAGGCCAGGGTCTTCAGTCGCGAAGCCGGCGAGCCCTCGTTGCGACGGGTTTGGGCGACGATCAGGGTCGCGGGCGTTTCGATGGGCGCTGAGAGAGCCACGGTGACCCTGAAGCGCGGCTCGATCTCGATCGGACGATCCAGGCCGCGCCCGCCAGAGCCGGCCGTCAGGGTCAGGCGCACGGCGGCCCGCCCCGCGGCCGGCGGCGCGGCCAGACACAGCGCTCGCGCGGCCCCGCGATCCAGATCCGGCAGGCCCAGCACCGCGCAGCCGGCGGCCAAGCGGTCCAGATGCGCCTCGATCGCCGGGATCGCGCCGTCCAGCGCCAGCATGGTCTCGAATAGCCCGTCGCCCAGCAGCAGGCCGCGATCGTCCAGGGGGATCATTGGGCAGCCTCCGTCATGGCTTCAGTGAGGGCGCGCTTCAAGGCGGCGATCTTGGCCTCGGTTTCCAGACGCTCGGTGTGCGGATCGCTGTCGGCGACGATGCCCGCCCCGGCCCGGGCTTCAAGCGCCCATCCGTCACCGTCGCGCACCAGACCCACCGTGCGGATCAGCACGCTGGAATCGAAGCTGCCATCGAACCCGGCCCAGAACAGCGAGCCGCAATAGGGGCCGCGCGGCGGCTCCAGTTGCGAGATGAGCTTCATGGCCTGGACCTTGGGCGCGCCGGTGATCGAGCCCGGCGGAAAGCTGGCCCGCAGCAGATCGGCCACGCTCAGGCCCGGCGCCAGCCGCGCCGTCACCGTCGAGACCAGGTGGTGCACATTGACGAAGGTCTCGATCCGAAAAAGCTCCGGGACCTTGACGCTGCCTGGCGGACTGACCCGGGCCAGGTCGTTGCGCATCAGGTCGACAATCATCAGATTCTCGGCCCGGTCCTTGGCGCTGGCCAACAGCTCGGAGGTCATCAGGGCGTCCTCGGCCGGCGTCGCGCCGCGCCGCCGCGTGCCCTTGATCGGCTTGGTCTCGATAGCGCCGTCGAGCACCTTCAGGAACCGCTCGGGCGAGTTAGAGACCAGCGCCCTGCCCTCCAGCCGCCAATAGGCCGAAAACGGCGCCGGGCTCTGGCCGCGCAGGCGGGTGAAGAGGTCGAACGGATCGGCGCCGTCCGCCAGCCGCCCGGTCCAGGCGCGGGCGATATTGGCCTGGAAGATCTCCCCGTCATGGATGCGCGCCACCACCTCGGCGACGGCGACCTCATAGGCTTCGCCGTCGGTGGCGGTCAGGGCGTGGCATAGCCGCCCCTCAACGGTTGGTCGCCCGTCGACAGGGATGTCCAACCAAGCCAGGGCCGCCCGGGCGCGCGCCTGGGCCTCGCCGTCGGTATTGCCCCGCCCGACGGCGACAACGCGGCGCTCCTGATGATCGAAAGCCAGCAAGGCGGCATAGCGGGCGCAGGTCAGGTCGGGCCAGTCGGTGCGGGAAAGCCCCAGGCGCTCGACCCGATCGCCGAGTTCATAGGTTCCCAGACCGATGACCCCGCCCTGAAACGGCGGACCATCTGGATCATTAGGCAGCCGCGGTTCGACTAGCGCAGCCAGCGCCTGGAACGGGTCACGCGGGTCGGCGGCGTCTATCGTCAGCACCGCCTCGGGCGCGCGCAGCAGATAGGACCACCGCTCGCCGCCGCCCGACAGCAGGGCGCAGACGTGCGGCTCGTCCCGAAACGGCTGCAAGGCCCACACCGGCTCGCGCCAGGGGGCGGATAGGAGAGCGACGCGGCGCATGGTCGGGGTTGATACTCCCGCCCGCGCCGCGCCGCCATGCCTCAGGCTTCCCGACCGCCGCCCTTCACAAAGAACAGCCCCAGCGTGCCTACCAACAGCAGGCCTACGATCGGCAGGAAGCCCGCCACCTGGCTCTGGAATATCCGGGTCGCCAGGGCCACCAGCAGCGAGCCCAGCCACACCGTCGCCGTGCCCGACAGGGCGAACAGACCAAAGAAGGCGGCGATGCGGTCGGGCGGGGCCAGGCGCACCAGCAGGGTGCGGCTCGACGCATATTGCGCCGTAACGAACACGGCGATCAGCAGGCCAAGGCCCAGATAGATCAGCTCCGGCAAGGTGCGAAACAGCGGCCCGTTCCAGACCGGGCCATGGGCGGCGGCGTCATAGCTCCAGAAATAGAGGATCTTGTCGCGGCCCATGCCCAGCGTGCCGATCAGCACGATGAGGCAGCCAAAAATCTCCAGCTGCACCGCCCGGCGTGGCCCCAGGGTCTTGTCCAGCCACGGCGCCAGGAACCCGCCCAGCACGCCGAAGATCGAAAGGGAAATGCCATAGGCCAGCATCTCCAGCTCGCCCCAGCCCATCAGCCCGGCCGCGAACAGTCCGCCGAACACCAGCAGCGCCGTCATGCCGTCGCAATAGAGCATCCGCGCGCCCAGGAACGTGGCGACATCCTTGTGGCCCTTCAGGTTTCTGAAGGTGTCGACCAGCAGCCGCGCGCCATGGCGCAGGCTGGCGATCATGGTCAGGCCGGTGCGCGGCGCATCGCGCGTCCACAGGAAGAACGGGATAGCGCCCAGCACCATGACCAGGGCCGCCAGCGGCGCCGAGAGCCGGCTGGGCTCGTGCGCGTCGGTCGGCATGCCAAACAGCGGCGCGGCCGGGATGCCGGGCCAGAGCACCGCGCCGGGCAGCACGAAGCCCCACAGCATGAAGATCAGCACGACCACGGACAGGAAATTGGCCAGAGCGTAGCCCAGCCCAGACACCAGCGGCTCTTGCCCCGGCTCGCAGGCGCGGGCCAGCAGCGAATTGTTGAGCACGTCGCCCCAATTGTAGGCCACCCCCAGCGCGATCAGGATCACGCCGACCACTCCGACCGACAGACCGCCGGCCGGGGTCGCGAACCACAAGGCCAGCAACAGCGGGACCATCAGGGCCAGCACGCCCAGCAGGAACGGCTTGCGCGGTCCGTAGCGTTCGATGGAGGCGCCCAGCAGCGGCGCGGTGGCGGCGGTGATCAGGCCATAGGCAGTGGCGATGTCTGCCATGGCCGCCTGGCCCTTGACCGGGTCGCCGATCAGCACGCGCGAGAAATACGGCGCGAAGATGTAGATGGTGATCAGGATCACATAGGGGTCGCGGGCGCCCTGATGCAGGATCCAGCTGAGCGCGCTCTTCGACAGGCCAGCCGGTTTGCCGCCCGCTGGCGCGCCCGTAACGTCACTCATGCCCTACCCCGGTCTGGGCGCCGTCTGATGCGGACGCTTGAGGGAGCGTGGCGGTTAAACGAGCGTTTGTCACGACTGACTTTAGAGCAGGATATGCGCCCGCACGGCCTCGCGGGTGTCGGCGTCCAGACCAACCGCCTGCTCCAGATAGCCGTCCAGCGAGCCGTGCTGGTCCTTCATCGCCGCGAAGGCGGCGGCCAGGTACTGAGCCTCGACGCCCATGGCGGCGCGCACGGCCGCTTCGGTCGGAGTGCGGCCGGTCAGTTCCTGAATGACAGCCATGAACCTGACGCCGCGCCGCTCGAAGCGGGTCGGGTCGTTGGTCAGCAGATAGTCGTCGATGACATCGTCGTCCGACACCCCGGCGACGTGATGGGTCAAGGCCGCGAGGATGCCTGTGCGGTCCTTGCCGGCGGCGCAGTGGATCAGGACGGGCCCGCGGGCCTGCGCTAGCGCCTTGAAATAGCGCGAGAACAGGTCGAGATGGCGCTCCTTGAACGGCGCCCGCTGGTAGTACTCGACCATGTAATCCTGGATCGAACCCAGCGAGAGGTCCGAGCCCTTCAGGAACTCGTGCCACGGATCGGGACCGGTCACGCCCAGCTCGTTGTCGATCACCCGGGCCGCAAAGCCGTCCCAGCGCCGCGACGGCGACCGCTCGCGCTCATTGGGACGGCGCAGGTCGACCAGGGTGACGATGTTTAGGGCCGCCAGGGCGGCGAGGTCCTCGTCAGTGGCCTCGGCCTGGTGAGCGGCGCGAAACAACACCCCCCGCTTCAACCGGCCCAGACCAGCGGCGTAGTCGCCATAGTCGCGGAGGTTCTCGACGCCTTGGAGAGGGATGTGCCGGGTCATGGGCGAGGTGTTAGCGCGCCGGGGAGGCGCTGGCGAGTGGTCCCGGTGATGACCGATCGAGGAGGAGAAGAAGGACGGTCGCACCAGTTGCTGAAGACCCCGGACGGCTGGAAGATCGTCAACAAGGTTTTCGACGCGAAACCCAGGCCCAAGCCCTGAAAGCCAAGGCCGGAAAGGCGCGGGCGCGGGGGTGCGTCCCCGCGCCCCTTGACTTCGCACCTGCAACAAACGATATGGGGTCTGCGCCAAAAGGCGCTATCGGTGCTCCAGCCGCGTGAGGGACCATTCCAGGTCCAGCCTGTCGAGCGCCCTGAAACGTCCATAGACCGCCCGGGCCACGCGGGGCGCTCCCCAACCGACCCGTCCCATGGACGAGCCGCGCGAGGACCGCGCGCGCCGTCATGCGGCAATGTCTGAAAGACAGCCAACTTGACTCAATTTACCGACCTTGGCCTGGCCAAGCCGCTCCTCAAGGCTTTGACCGACAAGGGCTACACCACCCCCACCCCGATCCAGGCGCAAGCCATTCCGACCGTGCTGTCGGGCCGCGACCTGCTGGGTATCGCCCAGACCGGCACCGGCAAGACCGCCGCCTTCGCCCTGCCGATCCTGCAACGCCTGGCCGAAGACAAGAAGCCGGCCCCGCGCCGCGGCTTCCGCTGCCTGGTCCTCTCGCCGACCCGCGAGCTTGCGACCCAGATCGCCGAAAGCTTCCGTGACTACGGCAAGCACATGGGGTTGAGTGTCGCCACCATCTTCGGCGGCGTGAAGTATGGCCCGCAGATGAAGGCCCTGGCGGCCGGCGTCGACGTGGTCGTGGCCACCCCGGGTCGCCTGATGGACCACCTGGGCGAGAAGTCCGCTCACCTGAACGGCGTCGAGATCTTCGTGCTCGACGAAGCCGACCAGATGCTGGACCTGGGCTTCGTGGTGCCGATCCGCAAGATCGCCAGCCAGTTGCCCAAGGAGCGCCAGAACCTGTTCTTCTCGGCCACCATGCCGTCGGAGATCGGCAAGCTGGCCGGCGAACTGCTGAGGAATCCGGCTCAGGTGGCGATCACCCCGTCGGCCACTACGGTCGAACGTATCAACCAGTCGCTGATCTTCATCGAAGCCCAGCGCAAGCGTCCCCTGCTGGCCGAACTGCTGGCCGACAGCGCGGTTGAGCGCTCCATCGTCTTCACCCGCACCAAGCGCGGCGCCGACCGGGTGGCCAAGTATCTGGTCGCCAGCGGCATCGAAGCGGCCGCCATCCACGGCGACAAGACCCAAGGCCAGCGTGAACGGGCTCTGGCCGCCTTCAAGGCCGGTCAGGTCAAGGCGCTGATCGCCACCGACATCGCGGCGCGCGGCATCGACGTCAACGACGTCAGCCACGTCTTCAACTTCGAGCTGCCCAACGTGCCGGAGTCCTACGTCCACCGCATCGGCCGGACGGCTCGCAAGGGCAAGGACGGCATCGCCATCAGCTTCTGCGCCGATGACGAACGCACCCTGCTGCGCGACATTCAGAAGGCCACCCGCCAGACGATCCCGACCTTCGACCGTCGTAACGACAAGAGCTTGGCCGCCGCCGCCGCTGTCGCCGACAAGCTGGCCCCGCCGGAGAAGTACGTCGATCCGCGTCGCGCCGACCCGCGCAACAACGTGCCCTCGGAACTGCGTCGCCAACGCAATCGCCCCGCGCGCAGCGGAGAGCAGGCCAAGAGCCCGGGCCAGGGCCAGGGTCGCGGCCGCAATGGCCCCTCGAACGCCGCAGCCAAGCCGGCCGGCGGCGACTATCGCGGTCCCAAGCGCAGCAGCGCCGCGGCGCCCGCCGAAAAGCGCTGGAACCCGATCGACTGATCCTCAAAATGGGTACGCCCACTTGAGACACGTCTTATCATGTGATTGAATTGACGGCCGTTTTCACCCGAGAGGTGAAAGCGGCCGTTTTTTCGTCTGTTAAGGTGTCTGAAGCCCGCGATGGGTGTATCCGGGCCAGACAAACCTTGAATCAACCTTCGCTATGGGATCACCATGCGGGTGCGGCCGGTCATTGACCGGTGGGAGGAACATCCGCAATGGCGGAGGCAGAGCCGCGCGTCGGGCCGACGCCGACCAGGATCGCTGGCGGCGAAATGAGCGAACGCGTGCGCAGTTTCGACTGGTCCGGAACGCCGGTCGGCGCGATGGAGACCTGGTCGCCCAGTCTGCGTCTGGCTGTCGACATGATGCTGGCCACCAACTTCCCGATGGCTCTTCGCTGGGGTCCCGAGCTTTGCCTGATCTATAATGACGCCTATGCGCCGGCCCTGCACGAGTTGCATCCCAGCGCCCTGGGCATGCTCTTCACCGAGCACTCACAGGAGTTTCAGGCCAGCCTGCGAGCGATGCACAGCGATATTCTGGCGGGAACCAGCGGCGGTTACGCTCTCGAGAAGATGCCGCTCAGTCTCAAGCGCGCCGGAGATTCCGGAGCTCGGATCGGCCACTTCACCATCAGCTACAGCCCGGTCCCCGATACCGCCTTCCCGACGGGGGTTGGCGGGGTGCTGATCACCGCTGTCGAGCTCACCGAAGCGGTCGAGACCGAACGGACCCTGCGCGATATCGAACGACGCTACCGTCTGGCCATCGAGGCGGCCGGCGACATCGGCGCCTGGGACTGGGATATCCAGGCCGACAAGGTCTATGCCGACGCCGGCTACGCCGCTCTGCATTCCCTGTCGCCCGACTATGTCGAAGCCGGTCTGCCGGTGAAGAGCTTCACGGCCGCTGTCCATCCTGAAGACCGCGAGCGGATCCGCCAGATCAGCCTGGCGGCTATGGAAAAGGGTGGCGACTTTGCCGACGAGTATCGCTTGGTCCAGAGCGACGGCTCGATCCGCTGGGTCTATACGCGGGGCAGCTGCTATCTGGACGACGGGGGGCGGCCCGCCCGCAACACCGGCGTCGTGCTCGACATCACCGAGCGAAAGGCCGTCGAGGCGGCGCTGCACGCCGCCCAGGCCGATCTGGATCTGGCTGTGGACGCCGCGCGCATGGGCCGATGGGATCACAATCCTGACGCCGGCGTCCGTTTCTGGGACTCCCGCGCCCGGGCTATCTTCGGCATCGCCGACGAGGTCGAAAACACCCATGAGGCTTTCGAGCGGCAGGTTCATCCCGACGATCTCACCGGCATGCGCGCCGCCGTGGCCGCGGCTCTGGATCCGTCCGGCGAGGGCCGGATCAATCACGAATACCGCATCCGCCGCGCCGATGACGGCGCCCAGCGCTGGATCGAGACGTTCGGACGGGCCTATTACGAGGGCGGCCGCTGCACCCGCTTCGTCGGCGTGATCTCTGACGTTACCGAACGCAAGGAAACCGAGGCCCATCTCCTGCTGCAGGAAGAGACCCTGCGCCTGGCCGTCGACGCCGCCGATCTGGGGATCTGGGAACTGGATGTCGGGTCGGGCCAGCTGACCTGGTCGGACCGCTGCTATGCGATGTTCGGCGTCCCCCCGGGCGAGACCGTCACCCTTGAGGCCTTCTACGAACGCCTTCACGCCGATGACCTGAGGCCCACGCGGGCCGCCATCGCTCATGCCCTCGACCCGCGCGTTCGCGCCGAATTCGCCATCGAGTTCCGCGCCATCGGGCGGGACGACGGGCTGGAACGCTGGATCGCCGCAAAGGGCCAGGCCTTCTTCTCGCCCGATGGCAAGGCGACCCGCCTGCTGGGGGCCACGGTCAACATCACCGACCGCAAGCGCGCCGAGACGCATCTGCGCCTGCTGGTCAACGAGTTGAACCACCGGGTAAAGAACTCGCTGGCCACCATCCAGGCCTTAGCCGCTCAGAGCTTCAACGGTAAGCACAGCCTGCCGGAGGCCCAGGAGGCCTTTTCCAACCGCATCGTCGCCCTGGCCGAGGCCCATGACCTGCTGACCCGCGAGAACTGGGAAGGCGCCGAACTGCACGATATCGCCTCGCGCCTGGCCAAGTTGCACGGCGGTCCGGCGCGGTTCGAACTGGTCGGGCCGTCGATCCGGCTGTCGCCGCGCACCGCCCTGTCCTTGTCGATGGCCCTGCACGAACTGGCCACCAATGCGGTGAAGTACGGCGCCCTGTCGGCGCCCGGCGGCCGCATCCTGATCAGTTGGGACCTGGCGCCCGGGTCGGGCGCCGAACGGCTGGATCTGATCTGGAGCGAAGGCGGCGGCCCGCCCGTCAAGCCGCCCACCCAGCGCGGCTTCGGCTCGCGCCTGATCGAGCGCGGCCTGGCCGCCGAGCTGTCGGGTGAGGCGTCCATCAGGTTCGAACCAGACGGCGTGGTCTGTCACATCCGCGCCCTGCTGGACGCCTAGAAATCCCGCTCTCCCCGGCGAAAGCCGGGGTCCAGATCGAACCCGAGGCGGCGACCGATCTTGCTCCGCCCCAAGGCGCGTCATCCCCGACTGCTCAGGCTGAATCTGGGTCCCGGCCTTCGCCGGGAAGAGCGAACTGTAAAAGAAGGGCCAACTCTAACTCGCCACCCTTCGCGCCTTCCCGATCTGCTCGTCCGTCCGCCGCATCACCATCAGCAGGGTGAGGGCAACGATCAGCATCGGCGCGGCCCAGCCGGCCAGGCCCATGACCGTCAGGGTGGTCGCCCCGGCGATCAGGCCGCCGATCATGATTTCAGCCACAGTCGCCAGCCAGGAGGCGCCGCGGCGGCGGTTGAAGTCGGCTCGCTTGCCGGGCTTCTGATGCCAGACATTGATCAGCCCGCAGGCCCAGGCGGCGAGGCCCGCGCCGGTGGCGGTGATCAGGCCGGTCAACGGCTGGAACCAAGTCAGGGCCGCGATGGGCAGGACCAGCAGCAGAGCCACCGGGATCAGCGCCGCGACCAGCTTGGCCCGGCGCAGGGTGGCCGTCGAGGTCGGCGACACCGCCAGCAAGTCCGGCGTGTCCTCGGCCGACAGGGTGATCCAGGCCAGGCTTGCGGCCACCTGACCGGCCATGAAGGCGACGATCCCGGCCCCGCCGGCCAGGGCGGCGGCGTCGACCTTGGCGGCCGAGCGGGCCAGCACCAGGGCCAGGGGGATCAGATACAGCACCCGCAGCAACACCTGCGACAACAGGGTGGCGTCGCGACAGATCAGCCGCAGCTCTTTGCGCACCGTGGCGCGGAAGGCCCCACCGGCGAAGGCGGTGGCGGGCTTCACCGGTCCGCGCGGACGCCTGGACGTCGCGCCCTGCGCCGCTGCGGCAGCGTCGGAGAACCGGCGTCCCAGCGCCGTGGTCGCCAGCCAGAACAGTCCCGCGCCCGCGGCCAACATTCCCAGCAGCGGCAAGGGCTCGCCGATCATGGCCCGCAACGGCAGGCTGGCCCAGGGCGGCGGGGTCAGGCGGCCGTCCATCGCCTCGCGGGCGATGTCGGCATAGAGGCTGTCGCTGGAGCCCTCACCCATCAGGGTGCGCGCCTGGCTGGCCAGGAAGAAGGCCGCGCCGACCAGGGCCGCCAGCACCTGGGCCACGGTGCGGGTGCGGCGCGGACCGATCAAGGCAAACAGCCCCATGGCCAGGATCAGGCCCACCGCCGTGGCGGTCAGGGCCAGGGCGATCAGCACGCCGAACACGCCCAGCCAGCCGGGATGTCCATAGAGGATCGACGGCAGCAGCAGCGGCGCGGCGAACACCATGAAAAGCGTCGCCACCCCGGTCGCAATGCCCAGCGAGCGCACCAACAGCACCTTTTCCGGCGCAACGGGCGATGAGAACAACAGGTCCAGGTCGCCGCGCTCGTAGAGCGCCTCGGCGGAGGCCCCCAGGGTCTGGGACAGCATCAGGGTCAGGAACACCGCGCAGGCCATGCAGGCGATCAGCACGGCCAAGGGATGGATTGGGACCTCGTGGCCGCGCACGGCCAACGCCAGGAGGACGCCGCCGAGACAGGCGAAGGCGAATAGAACGGCCAGGCCGATCAAGGCCCCGACGCCCTTGCCGGCCCGGCCGGCGCGAAAGCCGCGCCAGGCCAGGCGCATCTCGTGGGCGAGGAGCCAGGCCGTGCTGGCGGGCGCAAGCAGGCTCACGCGGGTTGGCTCTCGGCGGTCAGTTGCAGGAAGACGTCTTCCAGGGTGGAACTGCCGCCCGCCCCGCCGGCCTGGGCGCGCAGCTCGTCCAGCCGGCCCTCGGCCAGCAGCTTGCCGCCGGCGATGATGCCGATGCGGTCGGCCATGCGCTCGGCGACCTCCAGGATGTGAGTGGTCAGGATCACGGTGCCGCCGGCGTCGACCCGGGCCTGCAGCATGTCTTTCACCAGCCGCGCGGCTGCGGCGTCCAGGCCAGTCAGCGGCTCGTCCAGGATCAGCAGGCGGGGATCGTGGATCAGGGCCCCGGCCAGGGCGACCTTCTGCTTCATGCCGCGCGAAAAGCCCTCGCAGCGGCGGCGGGCCTCGTCGGCCAGACCCAACTGGGCCAGCAACGCCTCGGCGCGGGTCTTGGCCACGGCGGGATCGACGTTCCAGAGCCCGGCCACGAATTCCAGATATTCCAGCGGGGTCAGCCGGTCATAGATCATCGCCTCGTCCGGCGCCCAGGCGACCAAGGCCTTGGCTCCGGCGGGATCCCTGCGAGCGTCGATCCCGTAGACGCTGATCTCGCCGCTGTCGGGCTGGGTCAGGCCGGCCACCATCCGCAAGGTGGTGGTCTTGCCTGCGCCGTTAGGGCCCAGCAGGGCGTAGAGCTCGCCCGCATGGACGGTCAGGTCGAGATTAGCGACGGCGGGCTTGGCGAAGGTCTTGTTCAGCCCCCGCACGATCAAGGCTTCGGTCAACGCTCGGGTCCCCGCACTGGTCAGGCGGCATGTGAACGTGATTGGGCGACCGGGTTCAAGGGGTGTCGAAATCCCCCAGCGTCGCGACCTCGCGCTTTCGCTGCGATGAGAGTGGGAAGGGCTGCGGAGCGTCGGGCCTCGCGATAACAATTCAGGGGGCGACATGTCCAGATACGAGATCATCGACTATGCTGGAGGGCGCGATCCCGAGGTCACAGCGCTCATTCTGACGATCCAGCGCGAGGATGTCGGCCTGGATGTCCCGATCAAAGAGCAGCCAGAACTCTTCGATATCGCCGGCGCCTACCGCCACGGCGCCTACTGGGTGGCGGTGGCGGGCGATGAGATCATCGGCACGATCGGGATGATGCGCTAGGGCGATAGCGGCGTGCTGAAAAAAATGTTCGTGCGACAGGATTATCGGGGTCCGGACGGGGCGTCTCACGGCCTGCACGACCGGGCCATCGCGTGGGCCGCAGCGCGGAGCCTCACCGCAATCTTTTTGGATACCCCCTCGGTCGCAACGCGTTCCCACGCCTTCTATTAACGCCGGGGCTACCGCCTGGTGAGCTGCACTGAACTACCGAAGACCTATGACTTTCCTGATCGCGATAGCTTGATCTTCAAACTCGATATGCCCGCCAGTAGCAGCGCGTTGGGCGAGGAACAGTCGACCTAGACCGACAGTTCCAGAAGGACTTCGCCGCCTCAGAACTTCGTCTTGCACCGCTGCTTGTAGTGCACCCCGCGCAGGAACCCGCGCCGCGCCAGACCGGCGTCCAACGCTGCGTTCATGCGGCGCTCGGCGGGAGCCGCGCCCGAGATCTCGCGCACCAGGCCCCGGAACGGGATGATCGAGTTGATCACCGTGCGGCCGCCGGCCTCGGCCAGCTTGCCGGCGCGGCTTTCCTTGACCTCGTTGCCGACGATGTAGTCCGGACCGAGGGCCTCGTTGAGCTTGCGGACCTCTCCGGCCAGTTGCACGCAGGTTTTCAGGCCCTCCAGCGTATAGGGATCGGCCAGGGCCTCTTCGAGAATGGGCGACATGTCGCGCTTCATCACGCCGACGTCCCGGCCGGGCTGGGAGCCGATTTCGAGCGCCCTCTTGCGGGTATCGTCCCAGCGCCCCGGGGATGCGGCTTCGTCCTTGGCCTTGTCGTCGTCGCGCTTGGTCTGGGCCTGAGCGACACCTGAGAGCGCCAGCGCCGCGACCATCGCGAACATACCGTATCGAAAGCCAGATCCACGCATTTGAAACCCCCAGGCGTCCGAATGAGTGAACGCGGACAAGCAACGGCCAAGCTTGGCAATAGGTTCCGGCGCTAACAGCCGCTCCCGCCATCCGACCGCCCGGGCGGTCGTCAAGACCGCGTCGGCGCCTAGTTCGGCGGCGAGGCGGCTTCCAGCTCGAACGCCGCGTCCAGCAAATCGTCGTTGGGCACGGCGCCCTGCAAGGCGGCGTCGAGAACATCCTGCAGCGAGCCCCAGACGAAGGCCAGCTGTTCCAATACGGCCGGCAGGTCGTCCGGCTCGAAGCCCGGATAGCAGTCCTCGATCAGCCACAGGCCGGTCAGGACATCGAAGCCGAACCGGCAGCCGATCAGGCGAAACTGCGCGCGGGCCATGGTCTCGAACAGGGCAGTCAGGTCGCGAGCCTGGTCCAGGTCCTGCGGGTCCAGCACCTGGCAGCGCACCTGCAGCCAGTCGCCTTCCGGAAACAGATAGAAGGCGCCGCCGTCGTCGGAGCCCGAGACCTCGAGCCCGCGATCGATCTCCTCGACGAGGTAGCCGCTCGCGCGGCAGGCCGAGGCGACGGCGTCCAGGTCGATGGGGCGCGGCTCACTGGCCATGGTCAGGACCGGTAGTCGCCGTTGATGGCCACATATTGCTTGGTCAGGTCGCAGGTCCAGACCGTGGCCGAGCCCTTGCCGACGCCGACATCGACGCTGACCTCGAACTCGGCGTTCCTGACATAGGCGCTCATCGCCGCCTCGTCATATTCGGCCGAGACCAGGCCATCGCGGGCGGCGTAGAGCTCGCCGAACTTCACATTGATCCGCTCGCGGGCCACCGGCTCGTCGGCGCGGCCGACCGCCATGACAATGCGGCCCCAATTGGCGTCCTCGCCGGCGAAGGCGGTCTTGACCAGCGGGCTTTCGGCGATGGTGCGGGCGATCTTGCGGGCGCTGGCCGGGCTTTCCGCGCCATTGACGGTGATCTTGACGAACTTGGTCGCGCCCTCGCCGTCGCGAACCAGCTGCAGCGCCAGATCCAGCAGCACCGCTTCCAGCTTCTCGCGGAAATCGGCCAGGCGCTTGTCGACCGCGCGGTGGATCTTAGGCGCGCTCGACTGGCCGGTTGCGAACAGCAGCAGGGTGTCGTTGGTCGAGCGGTCGCCGTCCACCGTGACGCAGTTGAAGGTGGTGCGGGTATACAGGCTGACCAGGGTCTGCAGGGCGGCCGGGGCGATGGCCGCATCGGTGGCCACGAAGGCCAGCATGGTGGCCATGTCGGGCGCGATCATGCCCGAGCCCTTGGTGATACCGGCGATCCTGACCTCGTGCCCGTCGATCAGGGCCGTGGCATAGGCCCCCTTCGGGAAGGTGTCGGTGGTCATGATCGCGGCGGCCGCGCCGGACCAGGCATCGGCCGTCAGGCGGGTCTCCACCTCGTGCAGGCGAGCGGTGATCTTGGCGTCGTCAAGGATCACCCCGATGACGCCGGTCGAGGCCATCATCACGTCGCGCTGACGGCAGTCGAACCGCTTGCCCACGGCCGTGGCCACCCGGCGCACCGCGTCGGCGCCCGGCTTGCCGGTGAAGCTGTTGGCGCAGCCGGCATTGACCACCAGGGCCCGCACATCGGCGCCGCCGCTGGCGGTGAGCTGGCGCTTGCACCAGTCGACCGGAGCCGAGCCGACCCCGTGACGGGTAAAGACGCCCGCTGCGCTGGTGCCTTCGGCGAAGCGCATCAGCAGCAGGTCCTCGCGCTCGTGCTTGTAGAAGCCGGCGCGACCGGTGGCGATCTCGACGCCGGCGATCGGCGGGATATGCGGGAAAGGCACGGCCAGGGGCGAGATGGCCAGACCGGGCTTGCCGGGCGCGGCCGCCTCCGGGGCCTTTCCAGCCTTGGCCGGTTTGTCCGCGCGACGTTGGGTGGCCCGCTTCAGGGCCGAGGCCAGCGGATCGAGGGCGCGCTCCAGGCTTTGGCCCACGCGCTCGACGGCCCCCGGCGAGGCGATAGCGGCTTCGGGCGCGGGCTTATTCGCCTGGGGGGCGTCGGTCTGGTCCGTCTTGCGGGGCATAAGGTCGTCTCGACTACTTCTTGGCCGGCGCCGGAGCGGACGGCGCTGCGGCGGGCGCAGAGCCTTGCAGCTCGGGCGGCGCCGAGGCCGGCTCCTGCGGCGCGCCGGGGACTTCCTGGGTCTTGGCGGTCAGCATGTCGACCTTGGCGCCGCCGCGCAGCTTCTCCAGCAGATCCCGGACCTGATCATAGGTCAGGAAGCGGACGATCTGCGGACGAGCGGCCTCCAGCGTGATCGGCTCTTCCATGCGCTTGTCTTCGACGCGCAGGATCGCCCAGCCGCCTTCAGTGGCGAACGGGCCGACAAGGTCGCCCTTGCTGGCGGTCTTCAGGGCCCCGGCATAGGCCTCAGGCATGACGTCGACGGTGAAATAGCCGAGATCGCCGCCATTGAAGCGGGTGGCCTGGTCGGTCGAGCGCTCCATGGCCAGGGCGTCGAACGAGGCCCCGGTGGCCAGGAGCTTGCGGATGCTGTCGGCCTCGGCCTGGGTAGCGACCAGGATCTGGCGGGCGCGGATCTCTTCGGAGCGCTTGGAGAGCTTCTGCTGCTCGGCATAAAGCCGGCGGATGGCGTCCTCGTTGACGGCCTTCTCGACCACGCTCTCGACCAGCATGTCGCCCAAGATGCGCTCGCGCGCGGCGGCCAGACGGCGCTGGGCGACGGGATCCTTGTCCAGCTTGCGCTTCAGGGCCTCGGCGGCCAGCAGCTTCTGGTCGACAACTTCATCCAGGCGCTGGCGAAAGAGATCGCTGGAAATGTCCAGCGGCTCGCCCTCGCTGATCAGGCCTTGAGCCACCGCCTCGCGCTTGACGTCGGACGCCCAGACATTGTGCCCGTTGACCCGCGCCACGGCGGTGTCGCCCGGCTCTGGCGGCTTCTCGGCGCTCTTGTTCTGGCCGCAGGCGGCCAGAACAACCGTAACGGCCAGCAGGGCCAAGATGCGGCTGTGGGGGAACTTGATCAAAGGGAGGACTCCGAACGACCTTTGGACGGCTCTAGAGCGCGATAGCCGAAAGTGGAAGCCGGTTTCGGCGGCGATCGCGCTTCAGCTTTATAATCTAGAGTCTGCTCTTCACTTTCGGTCGTTGCACGTCCGAAAGTGACAGGCTCTAGCGTGGTTTCGGCCGCAGGGGAATGCAACTCCGGCGCATCCTTGGGAAGGCTTTCCGGCATTTTTGGCGCACGCGACAACTAAACGTGGAAAACGCCGGAAACCTTCGCCTCTACCACGCCCTATGAGGGGCGCTCGCGTTGACACTGGTGGGGTCGCTGCTTAAGTCTCCCGCGCGCTGTAAGGGCCGAAATAGTCGTGCTTGGTCTTAGCCTTGCAGGAACTCCAACGCCCACCGCGCCTCACGCTTCATCGGAATTTCGACTTCATGCTCGGCTTCGCCAAAAAGCTCTTCGGTTCTTCCAACGACCGCAAGGTCAAGACGCTGACCACCCGCGTGGCGAAGATCAACGCCTATGAAGCGGAGTACGCCGCCCTTTCCGACGAGGCGCTGAAGGCCAAGACCGACGAGTTGAAGGCGCGCCTGGAGAAGGGCGAGACCCTCGACGACGTTCTGCACGAAGCCTTCGCCGTCGTACGCGAGGCCTCCAAGCGTGTGCTGGGCATGCGCCACTTCGACGTCCAGCTGGTCGGCGGCATGGTGCTGCATTTCGGCGGCATCTCGGAAATGCGCACCGGCGAAGGCAAGACCCTGGTCGCCACCCTGCCAACCTATCTGAACGCCCTGGCCGGCAAGGGCGTCCACGTCATCACGGTCAACGACTATCTGGCCAAGCGCGACGCCGACTGGATGGGCCAGATCTACACCTTCCTGGGCCTCAGCTATGGCGTCATCGTCAACGGCCTGAGCCAAGGCGAGCGTCAGCGCGCCTATCGCAGCGACATCACCTACGGCACCAACAACGAATTCGGCTTCGACTACCTGCGCGACAACCTCGTCTACAGCGTCGAGGAAATGGTCCAGCGCGGCCACCATTTCGTGATCGTCGACGAGGTCGACTCGATCCTGATCGACGAAGCCCGCACCCCGCTGATCATCTCGGGTCCGACCGAGGACCGCAGCGAACTCTACAAGACCATCGACGTCCTGATCAAAGACCTGATCAAGGACAAAACCAACTACGATCACGACGAGAAGCAGAAGCAGGTCATCCTCACCGAGGACGGTCAGGAGCGCATCGAAGAGATCCTGATGTCGGGCGGCCACCTAGCCGAAGACACCGCCGGCCTCTACGACGCCGCCAACATCTCGGTGGTGCACCACGTCAACCAGGCCCTGCGGGCCAACGTGCTCTACACCCGCGACAAGGACTACATCCGCAAGGACGACGAGATCATCCTGATCGACGAGTTCACCGGCCGCATGATGACCGGCCGCCGCCTCTCGGAGGGCCTGCACCAGGCCATCGAGGCCAAGGAAGGCGCCGACATCCAGCCCGAGAACCAGACCCTGGCCTCGGTGACCATCCAGAACTATTTCCGCCTCTATTCCAAGCTGTCGGGCATGACCGGGACTGCTTCTACGGAAGCGCAAGAATTCGAAGACATCTACAAGATGGGTGTCAGCGAAATCCCGACCAACCGCCCGGTCCTGCGCATCGACGACGATGACGAGGTCTATCGCACCGAACGCGAGAAGAACGAGTCGATCCTCAAGCAGATCGCCGACTGCCACATGCGCGGCCAGCCGATCCTGGTCGGCACCGTGTCGATCGAGAAGTCGGAAGAACTGTCCAAGCTGCTGTCGACCTTTGCCTGGGAAAACGACGGCAAGAAGCAGAACGGCATCCCGCACCAGGTGCTGAACGCCCGCTTCCACGAACAGGAAGCCGGCATCGTCGCCGACGCCGGCGTCCCCGGCGCGGTGACCATCGCCACCAACATGGCCGGCCGCGGCACCGACATCCAGCTGGGCGGCAATATGGACATGCGCATGTCCAACTGGCGCCAGCAGCAGAAGGGCCTGGGGATCACCCCGATCCACGAGGACGAGGTCGCTCAGCGCAAGGAACTCGAGATCGAGATCGCCGCCGCCAAGGAACGCGCCCTGGCCGCCGGCGGCCTGTTCGTGCTCGGCACCGAGCGCCACGAGAGCCGCCGTATCGACAACCAGCTGCGCGGCCGGACCGGCCGTCAGGGCGACCCGGGCCGTTCGAAGTTCTTCCTGTCGTGCGAGGACGACCTGCTGCGCATCTTCGCCGGCGAGCGCCTGGACGCGATCATGCGCACCTTCGGCGTTCAGGAAGGCGAGGCGATCACCCACAAGTGGCTCAACAACGCCATCGCCACCGCCCAGAAGCGCGTCGAGCAGCGCAACTACGAGATCCGCAAGAACCTCCTGAAGTACGACGACGTCGTCAACGACCAGCGCAAGGCCGTGTTCGAGCAGCGCCAGGAGTTCATGGAGTCGACCGACCTTTCCGACATCATCAACGAGATGCGCCGCGATGTGGTCGATGACCTCGTCCTGCGCCACCTGCCGCCCAAGGCCTATGCCGAGCAGTGGGACATCGAGGGCCTGACCGAGCGGGTGAAATCGATCCTGGGTCTCGACCTGCCCCTGGCCGACTGGGCCGCTGAGGAAGGCATTGCCGACGAGGAGATGCGCGAGCGCATCACCAAGGCCGCGGAAGAATACGCCGTCCAGCGCGAAGAGATCATCACGCCCGACCAGATGCGTCAGGTCGAAAAGAGCTTCCTGCTGCAGATGATCGATCTGCAGTGGCGCGAGCACCTGATGCACCTGGACCACCTGCGCAACGTCATCGGCCTGCGCGGCTACGGCCAGCGCGATCCGCTCAACGAGTACAAGACCGAAGCCTTCACCCTGTTCGAGAAGCTGCTGGGCGACCTGCGCACCAACACCACTCGCTGGCTGATGACGGTCGAGATCGCCTACGCCGAGCCCGAACCGCTGCACAGCCCGGAAAACCTGATCGAGGTCCACCTGGACCCGCTGACCGGCGAGAACATCGCCGTGGCCGGCGCGATCCCCGAGGGCATGTCGCCCCAGCAGCGCGAGGCCCTGCCGATCTCGGTGCTGCCGGAAGGTTGGGAAAACACCAGCCGCAACGGCGCCTGCCCCTGCGGTTCAGGCAAGAAGTTCAAGCAGTGCCACGGGTCGCTGGTTTAGCGATCGGCCTCTGAGGTTTGAGTTGAAGCGCCCGCTCTGGGAAATCGGGGCGGGCGCTTTCGTGTCTGAGCTGCCGGCACGCCCCCTCCGTCGCGATGCGTATCCGCATCGCGCCACCTCCCCCGTTTCACGGGGCAGGTGGGTTCAGCGGTTCTTCTCCTGCCCCGTAGCGAAGCGTGCGGGGGAGGTGGCGCGGCGCGGATACGCGACGTGACGGAGGGGGCGTCCGGCGTCAGACTTTTTCCCGCCGCCCCGCCACCCAAGCCGCCCCGACCAGCATCATCGCCGCAATCACGCCCGACATTCTCAGCCCACTGACGATCCTCTCCGGCCCGCCCGCCGCCAGCGCGCCAAACACCGCGACGCCCGCCGCGCCGCCAGCCTGACGGCAGGCGTTCAGAACGCCCGTCGCCGCGCCCGCCACGCTCCGATCCACGCTGGCCAGCAGTCCACTCGTCAAGGCCGGGATCGCCAAGCCCATCCCGCCCGGGATTAGCGCGAACCCCGGCAACATCTCCCAGAACGAACTGCCCGCCCCCAGTCGCGCGGTGAGGGCGTAGCCGGCCGCCGAGAGCAGCACCCCGACGCTGGTCATCCGCGCCGCACCGAACCGGGCCACCAATCCGCCGCTGAACAGGTTGGAAACGATGAAGGTCGCCGTCAGCGGCAGGAAGGCCAGCCCAGCCTGCTCGGGTCCATAGCCGACCGCCCGCTGCAGATAGAGCCCCAGCACGAAGACCAGGCCGTAATAGGCAAAGTTCAAGGCGCTGCCGACCAGCACCGCCGTGGACACCGCCCGCTGGCGAAACATCAACAATGGCGCCACCGGATGCGGGCTGCGCGCCTCGACCCACAGGAAGGCCGCCACCGCCAGCAGACCGACGACCAGCACGACAAGCGGGCCCGGATGACCCCAGCCGCGCCGGCCGCCCTCGATCACCGCCCCGACCAGGGCCGTCACCGCGACGAGCGCCAGGGCCTGGCCCGGCAGGTCCAGCGGCTTGCGAGCCTTGGGGGGCGCCTCGGGGATCACCGACAGGGTCAGGGCCACGCCGATGGCGCAGAGCGGCAGGTTGACCAGGAACACCCAGCGCCAGTCGAGCGCCGCGATCAGCAGGCCGCCCAGCACCGGGCCGGCGGCGATGGACACCCCGCCCGCAGCCGTCCACCAGCCCACCGCCCAGGCCCGGCCCCGGTCGTCGCCCTCGAAGACGTGGGCGATCAGCGCCAGCGAAGGCGGCACCAGCAGCGCTCCGGCCGCGCCCTGGGCCGCTCGCCCCGCGATCAGGCCGCCCGGCCCCGTCGCCAGGCCGCAGGCGACAGACGCCATGGCGAACAGCACCAGCCCCGCCACAAATACCCGCCTCGGCCCGATCCGGTCGCCCAAGGCTCCAGCCGAGAGCAACATCGCCGCCAGGGCCAGGACATAGGCGTCGACCACCCATTGCAGTTCGGCCATCGGCGCCTCGAACGCCTTGCCGATGGCGTCCAGCGCCACATTGACGATGCTGACGTCCAGTTGGGTAACCAGAAAGCCGAAACTGGCGGCGACGACGATCAGGGTGGGGCGAGCGGCGACTTGGGTCATGGCGGCCTTCATGCTCCCGGCGACGCGTCCAATGCTACACGCGAGACTGAACCATCGCGGCTGCAGATGGGGTAGTATCAAGGGGCAGAAGGAGCCGCCCATGGAGCCCAACATCGCCGCCCCCGCCGCCCTGATCGGCGATCCGGGCCGCGCGGCCATGCTGCAGGCCCTGCTCGACGGCCGCGCTCAGCCGGCCAGCGCCTTGGCCTGGGCCGCCGGCCTGACTGCCCAGGCCGCCAGCAATCACCTGGCCAAGTTGGTCGAGGGCGGCCTGCTGAAGGTCGAGCGCGAGGGCCGCCACCGCTATTACCGCCTGCACAACGCCGAGGTGGCTCACGCCCTGGAGGCCCTCGCCCTGCTGGCCGCCCCGATCCGCGCGCTGGAGGAGCCTCGCTCGCCCCTGGCCCGCGCCCTGCGCAATGGCCGCTGCTGCTATGGCCATCTGGCCGGACGACTGGGGGTCGGCCTCGCCCGCGCCCTTGAGGGACGCGGCCATATCGTGCCCGGCCAGGACAAGCTTTACGCCGTCAGCGCCTCCGGAACCGCCTGGTTCGCGCAACTGGGGATCGACGCGACCGCCCTGCGCTCCAAGCGCGGCGTCGCTCGCCAATGCCTGGACTGGACCGAACGCCAGCACCATCTGGCCGGTCCGCTGGGCGTGGCCCTGTGCGACCGGATGGAGGCCTTGGGCTGGATCGTCCGCGACCGGGCCAGCCGCGCCGCCGACCTGACCCTGGCGGGACGCGAGGCGCTGCGGGAACGGCTGGACTTCGATATCGAAGCGCCCGCCGGCCTGCGCGCGGCCTGAGCGGCTGAAGCCCCTTAGGTGCGCAGAATGCACCCGGTCTCCGGCCCTGCCCGTCCCTCCAGCACTGCCGAATAGGTCGCTGCGATAGCCTCGTGACCGTGGCCGGTCTCGACCTTCAACCACCGCGTTGCGTCGGCGACGAAGGCGCTCCAGGCCGCGCCGTAGCGGGTCTCGAAACCGCCGGGACCCCAGTCTTCCTGGCGCTTCTTCACACGGTCGGGAGCGAAAAACAGGATCGGCTTAGGACCCGGCAGATCGCCCGCCCCGCGCTCGGCCTCCCAGTGGGTGCCGCCGACCAGGCAGGAATAGGCCAGGTCCTCGCCGAACCGCCCATGCACCGCCCCGAGCACGCCGGCGTCGCCCGCGAAGTCGACAAAGACCGCCGGCGTTTCGATGGGGGCCGTCGGGAAGGCGTCATAGGTGACGACCTGGTCATAGAAACCCAGGGCCTCGACGAAAGCGACATTGCGCGCCGAGGTCAGGCCCACGACTTTCGCCCCGCCGCGCTGTTTCAGCAGGAACGCCAGGCCTATGGCAGTCTTGGAGGAAGCGCTGGAGAGGATGATCGACCGGGCGCCGAACATCGCGTGCTCGTCCAGGAAATCGTCGATCAGGAAGCCGGTGATGAACAGCGGCTGCAGCAGGGCCCGCAGCGCCTCCAGCCCGTCGTCGGCTTCGACGGCGGCTTCAACGGCGGCGTACTGGTTGTAGACCACCGCCAGATGCTGGCGGTGGGCCGCGACATCGGCGAACCCGCTGCGGGTCTTGCGGGCCTGCACGGTCAGATGGCTCGACATCGGATAGTAGCCATAGAACCGCTGGCCGACGGCGATATCAGGGTGGTGGCTGGCCTCGACCGTCGCGAAACCCCAGACCGGCACGCGGCCGAAACCCTCGGCCGCCGGGAAAAAATCCCAATAGCGCATCATCTCGCCGAACACCGCATAGGTGATGTTGTTGGCCGTCAAGGCGAAGCTTTCTACCGCCAGACGGACCTCGCCGTCGGACAATTCAGGCAAGGTGGCGTCGCGAAACTCGCCCTGTCTCAGGTTGCTTTTGGCGACAAGAAAATCCCAGGCCATGACGCTCTCCCCGTTAAGGTAGAGCAGCCTAGGCGCGGGGTATTGCGCAAGTCAAACGACTGTTTCAATTGTCACAGCGACAATGTTTCCATTGCTACGGTCGAGGTGAAGGCTCAAACGGCGGACCACGATCCAGCGATTGGAACCGCCATGACCCACGCCGCCCTGCCTCTGCGCCACTTCCTGCTGGCGCTGGCCGTGGTGGCGGTGTGGGGCACCAATTTCGTGGTCATTCGCGTGGGGCTGGATCATCTGCCGCCGCTGCTGTTCGCCACCCTGCGCTTCACCCTGGTGCTGCTGCCCATGGCCTTCTTCGTGAAGAGGCCGGCGGTGTCCTGGCTCAACCTGGCGGCTTATGGCCTGCTGATCGGGGCCGGGCAGTTCGGGCTGCTGTTCGTGGCCATGAAGGGTCACATCTCGCCGGGCCTGGCATCGCTGGTGGTGCAGACCCAGGTGTTCTTCACCATCGGCATGGCCATGAAGATCAGCGGCGAGAAGGTTCAACCCTTCCAGATCGTCGCCCTGCTGCTGGCGGCCTCGGGCATCGTGCTGATCGCCGCCCACGGCGGAGGCTCGGCAACGCCCTTCGGCGTGGCCCTGGTCCTGCTGGCGGCGGCCAGCTGGTCGGGCGGCAATATCGTCGCCCGCCAGGCCGGCACGGTGAACATGCTGGGCTATGTCGTCTGGGCCAGCCTGTTCTCGATCCCGCCGCTGTTTCTCATGTCGCTGTGGCTGGAGGGCTGGCCGGCCATGGTGGCGGGCGTGCGCGGCGCCGACGCCCTGACCTGGGCCGCCGTGCTGTGGCAGGCGGTGGGCAACACCATGTTCGGCTATTCCGCCTGGGGCTGGCTGCTGGCCCGCCATCCGGCCGCCACGGTCGCTCCGCTGGCCTTAATGATTCCAGTGTTCGGCATGGGCGCCTCGGCTCTGCTGCTGGGCGAAGGCTTGCCGGCCTGGAAGCTCGGCGCGGCGGCGCTGGTGCTCACGGGGCTGGCCGTGAACATGCTGTGGCCGAAGGTGCGGTGACGGTTTGGGGCGGCGAAGGCCTAAGCTTTCCTGTCATTGATGAGTTGACCTCCCTCGCGTCACCATCTCCAGCTTCCAGGAAACAGGGGAGCAAACGTCATGGTCACGCCGTTCAGGGTCGAGTGGAGCCAACCGGCCATCGACAAGGTGCTGGCCCAGATCCGCGCCTATGAGTTCCCTGTCTCGCCCGAAGGCGGCGGCTGGAACCATGGCTGCGACGCCGACACCCTCCGGCGCTTGAGCGCCTACTGGGCCGACGGCTTCGACCTCTCCAAGGCCGTGGAAAACCTCAACCGCTTCCCCCAGTTCACAGCCCGGATCGAAGACCTCGACATCCACTTCGTCCACGTGGTTGGCGAGGCCCAGGGCAAGCGTCCGCTGCTGCTGACCCACGGCTGGCCGGGATCGCATTTCGAGTTCTGGGACGCCATCGAACCCCTGGCATTCCCCTCGCGCCACGGCGGCGATCCGGCCGACGCCTTCGACCTGGTCATCCCCTCCCTGCCGGGCTTCGGTTTCTCGGGAAAGCCGGTCCGGCCCATAGGCCAGCGGGCCACGGCGCGGCTGTTCAACACCCTGATGACGCAAGAGCTCGGCTATGATCGCTATCTGGCGCAGGGCGGCGACTGGGGCGGGCTCGTCACCTCGTGGCTGGGGCTGGACCACGCCGCCCATGTGAAGGCCATCCACCTCAACATGATCGGCCTGCGCCCTCACGGCCAGCCGACCACGCCCGAGGAGATCGCCTGGATCACGCGCTTCGGCGCGGCGCTGGACGCCTATGGCGGCTATTTCCGACTGCAGGCCAGCAAGCCGCAGTCCATCGCTTGGCTCGGCGCGAACAATCCTGTCGGTCAGGCCGCCTGGATCCTCGAGCGTTTCCACGACTGGGCCGACCTGACCACGAAGCCGTTCGAGAAGGTCTTCACCCCTGACCAGCTGCTGACCAACGTCATGCTCTATGTGATGACCGGCAGCTTCACGACCGGCGCTTGGTATTATCGCGGCATGCTGGAGGAGGGCGGCGTCGCCTTGGCGCAGGGCCAGCGCTGCGAGACCCCCACCGCCTTCGCTAACTTTCCCGGCGAGACCATCTACACGGCCCCTCCCCGTTCGTGGTGCGAGCGCGCCTACAACATCGACCGCTGGACCGACATGCCACGCGGCGGTCACTTCGCGGCAATGGAAGAGCCGGAATTGTTCGTGCAGGATGTGCGCGAATGGGGTCGACAGGCCTGACCCTACATCAGCGGGGAGGCTGACATGTCCAAGCTTGAAGGTGGGTGCCAATGCGGCGCCGTGCGCTATGAAATCACCGGCGCGCTGATGGGCGTCGGCGCCTGTCACTGTCGCGACTGCCAGTACGCCTCGGGCGGCGGGCCCAACTATGTGGCCCTGGCGCCCAGGGATGGCTTCGCGTTCACCAAGGGCGAGCCCCGGCGGTACGACCGGGCCGGCGGCAGCGGCGAGACGGTCAGCCGCGTCTTTTGCGCCGACTGCGGCACGCCCCTGATTTCGCAAGGCGCCCTGCCCTTCCATCCGGTCAAGGTGGGCAGCCTGGACGACCCGTCGGCCCTGTCGCCCATGGTTCACATCTGGACCAGCTCGGCCCAACCGTGGCATCCGATCGATCCCGCCCTTCCGGCCTTTCCCGAGAACCCGCCAAGCTGATGACGACTGCCCGCCCAACGGCTCGATACGACTTCGCTTCCGACAATGTCGCGGGCGCCATGCCCGAGGTGATGGGGGCGCTGGTCGCCGCAAACGCGGGCACGGCCTCGGGCTATGGGACCGACCATGTCAGCGCCGCCGCCGCCGACCGCATCCGCGCCCTGCTGAACGCGGATGCGGCGGTGCGGTTCACGGCCTCGGGCACGGCGGCCAACGCCTTTGCCCTGACCGTCCTGGCTCAACCGCACGAGGCGGTGCTGGCCCATGAGCACGCCCATATCTGCACCGACGAGACCGGCGCCCCCGGCTTCTTCGGCCAGGGCGTGGGCCTGATCGGCCTGCCGGGCGCCTCGGGCAAGATCGAGGTCCCTGCGCTGGAAGCGGCCCTTTCGGAGCCCGACGTCTCCTACCGTCAGCCGGCAGCCGCCCTGTCCCTGACCACCGCCACCGAATACGGCACGGTCTATGACGAGGCGCATCTGCGGGCTCTGATCGCGCCGGTGAAGGCCAGGGGCTACGGCGTGCATCTCGACGGCGCGCGACTGGCCAACGCCGTAGCCTCGGGTTTCGACCTGAAATCGGTCGCGAAGATGGGCGTCGATATACTGGTCATGGGCGGCACCAAGGCCGGCTCCACCCCGACCGAGGCCGTGGTGTTCCTGAACCCCGACCACGCCAGGCGCCTCGACGCCCGGCTCAAGCACGCCGGCCAGTTGGTCTCCAAGGGCCGCTTCCTCGCCGCCCCGTGGCTGGGCCTGCTGGGCGAGGCCAATGACGGCGGCCCCTGGGCGGCGCGCGCGGCCCACGCCAACGCCATGGCCCGCAAGCTGGCCGCTCTGATGCCCTTCCCTATCCGCCATCCGGTCGAGGCCAATGGCGTCTTCGTCGACATGGACGAGCCGGCCCTGGAGCGCCTGCGCGGCGAGGGCTGGTTCGTCTATCGCTTCCTGGACGGCACCGCCCGCTTCATGTGCTCTTGGGCGACGACGCCAGAGATGGTCGAGGACCTGGGGATGGCTCTTGCGCGCATAGCGGTCGACACCAGGTAGCGTTCTCGTTAAGGATGATTGTCCTTGGAGCCGAAGCTCGCAGAGGATGGCGTTAGGATCGTTTAAGTCATGTTGCGTTTCACCGCCTTGGTCGCGTGCCTGTTGCTGGCCGCCTGCACAACCACCAACACACGCTTGGCCGACAAGACACAGACCCGGCCCGCCGCCGGTTCTCGCATCCTGATCGTCCAGCCCGATATCGAGCTGTCGCTGCTGACCGCCACGGGTATCTCAGAGGCGCGGGCCGACTGGTCCAAGGAGGCTCGCGACAATCTCAAGCGCGAGTTGAAAGCCGCCCCCGCGCTCAAGAGCCACACCTTCCGCGAACTGGACCCCGCCAGCGTCGAGGACCCTCGCTCGTTGCAGTTGCTACGCTTGCACGAAGCGGTCGGTAACTCGATTCAGGCTTTCAATTACGGCGTCTATTCGTTGCCGACCAAGAAGGGCTTCGACTGGACCTTGGGCTCTGGCGCCACGACCCTGGCCCAGGCCTATGATGCCGACTTTGCCCTGTTCACCTATGGGCGCGGCGCCTATTCCAGCGGCGGGCGCAAGGTGGCCATGGTCGGCGCGGCTCTGCTCGGCGTCGCCATTCCGATGGCGACCCAACAGGCGTTTACCTCGCTGGTCGACCTGCGCACCGGCAAGATCGTGTGGTTCAATGTCGCTGTAGCCGGCTCCGGATCGGACATGCGTTCGCCAGAGGGAGCCAAGGCCTTTGCCGCCGCCCTGCTGAAGGACGCGCCGCTCTGACCTATTCAGCGCTTCGCGGAGGAATGGCCTTCGCAGTGGCGATCGCGGGCCTGGCGGCAATCCCGGCATGGAGCCAGCCGCGGACTCCGCACCTGCGTCCGGCCCAGGCGTCCGACGAGGGTGGCCTGTGGGGCCTGTCAGACAAGGCCGAGCAGCAGGCCCGCCAATCGGCCGAGCGAAACCGCGATCCTGCACTCAACGACTATGTCGCCGGAATTGTCGCGAAACTGGCCCCGGAATATAATGGCGATATCCGGGTCTACGTCATGGATCGCCCGTTCCTGAACGCCACCATGACCCCCAGCGGCTATACCGAGGTGTGGTCAGGCCTGCTGTTGCGCGCCGAGAGCGAAGACCAACTGGCCTTCGTGCTGGGCCACGAAATCAGCCACTTCGCCGAAAACCACTCCATCGAAGCCTACCGGGCCATGAAGTCCCGCGCCCAGGCGACCATGGCCCTGCAGCTGGCGGTCACCGTCGTGGCGGCTGGAGCGGCGATCAATACGGGATCGGCACAAAACAGCGCCGACATCATGCGCACAGCCAGTTCGGTCAATGATCTGCTATATCTGAGCCAGATCTCGGCCTATTTCGGCTTCTCCCGCGAGAACGAAAAGCAGGCGGACGCCCTTGGCTTTGGCCGCGCTGTCGCCGCTGGCTACGATCCGCATGCCGGCGCAACGATGTGGCGGCGGCTGGTCGCCGAAACTCAGGCCTCAAGCTTCAAAAAGGTCCGGGATCAGGAAGCCAGAGGCAGTCTCTTCAGCACCCACCCGGTGAGCGCGGAACGCATCGCGGCTTTGGACGCCTTGGCCTCCAAAGCATCAAAGGCGACCACAGTCGATCGCCGCGCCTATCGCACCATGATCCGCCCGCACCTGCCGGCCTGGCTAAAGGACGATCTGCGCCGCCGCGATCCCGGCGAAAGTCTGGCCCTGATCGAACGCCTCAGCGCGCTGGGCGAGGATCTGGGCGTTCTGGCTTTCTATCGCGGCGAGGTCCATCGCCAGCGTCGTCAGAACGACGATCTGGTCAAGGCCCGCCAAGCCTATGCGGCCGCCACGGCCGAACCCGACGCGCCGCTCTCGGCGTGGCGAGCCTTGGGCGACCTGGCCGCCCAGGCCGGTGACAAGCCCGCGGCTCAAGCGGCCTATCAAGACTATCTCGCCCGCGCGCCTCAGGCGTCGGACCGCTGGCTGGTGGAATCCAGCCTCGATGCACTGGCCGAAGGAACCACCCTATGAAGAGCTTCGTCGTCCGCGTTCCAGTGGCGGTCTGCGCCGCCGCCCTGGCTCTATCGGCCTGCGTCAGCGTCACCACAGCCCCAGCCGGCGCATACAAGGTTGGAGCGTCTCAGGTCACCCTGGGCCATGCCTGGTCCGATATCAGCGCCATAATGAACGGACGTCCGCCCAAGGTGCGGCTGCTGTCGATGGACGGCCCCCTGCTGAACCGTCTCTACGTCACCGACGGCCTCGCGCCTGGCGAATTCATGGTCAAGCCCGTCGCCAAGGAACGCCCGACCCCCACCTACCGGGCTGGCATGTCACCTAGCGAGCACATCGAGTTCGTCGCCGACAGCATGGCTGCGCTCGACTATCAGCGGGTCGAGGTGGAAGCTCCGCAGCCCGCGCGTTTCGCCGACGCCCGGGCCGTGCGGTTCAACCTTAAAGCCAAGACCAAAGAGGGCCTGGACACCTCAGCCACGGCCCTGGTGGCCGAGTACAAGGGCAAGCTCTACGTCGTGCTCTACATCGCTCCTACCGAGCACTATTTCAGCACCGAGCTCCCCGAGGTCGAAACCGTGATTGGCTCGGTCAAGCCCGTCGTCTGATCCGTGCAGGCGGACTGGACTTGACCCCTGCCGTCTCCAGGCTAACCGCCGCCTTCCCGCCAAGCTTGCGCGCGTCGACGCCCAACATCCTTGCGATTTCCGAGGCTGGCGCGGGGCGGCTGATGAAGTAGCCCTGGATCTCGGCGCAACCCTGATCGCGCAGGGCGTCCAGCTGTTCTTGAGTTTCGACCCCCTCGGCCGTGGTGACAATGCCCAGGCTGGCGCCCAGGTCGAGCACGGCCTTGATGATGGCCATCGCGTCGCTGTCCTCGAGGATGTCACGCACGAAGGTCTGGTCGATCTTGATCTTGTCGAACGGGAAGCTGCGCAGATAGCTTAGCGAGGAATAGCCCGTGCCGAAGTCGTCCATTGAGATGCGCACGCCCAGGGCCTTCAGGTCATGCAGCATGCCCATATTGGCGACATTGTCCTGCAGCAGCACCGACTCGGTGATCTCAAGCTCCAGGCGCTCGGCCGGCAGGCCTGAGACCGCCAGGGCCGAGACCACGGTGCGAACCAGGCCTCGGTCGCGAAACTGGGCTGGTGAAAGGTTGACCGCCAGGCGCACGTGATCAGGCCAGGTGGCCGCCTCGGCGCAGGCCTCGCGGAGCACCCATTCGCCCAGTTGGACGATCAGGCCGATCTCCTCGGCGATGGGGATGAAGTCGGCCGGCGAGACCATGCCGCGATCCGGATGGTTCCAGCGCAGCAGCGCCTCACAGCCGGTCACCCGGTCGTCGCCCAGATTGTAGAGCGGCTGGTAGTAGAGCTGGAATTCGCCGGCCACCAAGGCGCGACGCAGGTCCAATTCCAGCGCCCGGCGAGCCTGCAGCTGCTCGTCCATGGCCCGTTCGAAGAAGTGGAACGCCCCGCGCCCATCGGCCTTGGCGCGATAGAGGGCCATGTCGGCCTTCTTGAGCAGTTCGTCGGCGTCGTCGCCATCCGACGGCGCGACGGCGACCCCGACACTGGCCCCGATCATCACCTGATGGCCCTGCAGGTCGAACGGCGCGGCCATGGCCTCGACCACGCGTTCCGCCAGCTTCGTGGCCCCGGCAAGGTCGGTCAGGCCCGACTGCACCACCGCGAACTCATCCCCGCCCAGGCGGGCTACGGTGTCGCCTTCGCGCACGCAACTGCGCAAGCGCTCAGCGGCGATGCGCAGCAGGGCGTCGCCCAGCGGGTGGCCCAGGGTGTCGTTGACGGTCTTGAAGCGGTCCAGGTCGATGAAGTGCACGGCCAACTGGTCGCCGGTTCGACTGCGGCGGGCCAGAGCCTCGCTGAGGTCCTTCTGGAACAGCACGCGGTTGGGCAGTTCGGTCAGGGGGTCGTAGTGGGCCAGACGGGCGATCTGGGCCTCGGCGCGCTTGCGGTCGGCGATGTCTTCCGAGACGCCCAGCAGATATTCGGGCCGGCCGTCGGCGTCATTGATCGCAATCTTCTTTGTACGGAGGATGGCCAGCGAGCCGTCCTTGCGCGGCACCAGGTCTTCCTCGATGACGCGAACTTCGCCCGACTTCAACACTTCGCGGTCGCGTTCGAGATAGACGGCCGCGTGCTCGGCCGGGTGGAAGTCTGCGTCGGTTCGGCCGATCACCTCGGCGCGCGAAAAGCCCAGGGTCTTCTCGCCGGCGCGGTTGAGCAGCACGTAGCGGTGATCGTCGGCGCGCTTGACGAAGACCATCGAGGGCATGGCTTCGACGACGGCGGTCATGAAGGTCTGGGCGCGCTCGGCGTCTGCCTTGGCGACCGCCAGTTCCGCCACGCCCCGGCGGTTGCTCTCGTTGGCGGCCTGCAGCAGGGCCAGCACAGTGCCGACGCCCAGATAGCGGCCGCCATCGGTGACGATGAAGCCGCGCAGCAGGTCGGAAGCGCGATAGGACAGGCTGTCGGTGGTGAAGTCAGCCAGGGCGGTGTCGGCGTCGACCACCAGGGGCTCGACGTCCATCAGGGCCGAGATCGGCCGATTGGCGTAAAGGGCGCGGCCATATTCGGCGGCCATGCGCAGGAAAAAGGCGTTGCGCTCGACCAGGCCGATGGGCCGGTCTTCGTCGTCAAGCACTGGAACGATCAGAGTGTCGGGCTCCTCGCGGAACCGCTCATACAAAGTCTTGCCTAGATCGTCTCGACGCGCCGGGGCCAGGGAAGAAACGGTGTCTCGCAAAGTGAACATAGGTACGCCTCCACTGCGAAATGCAACGACCATTTTCCGACTAACGGGGTGCTAATGGCGACGCTTCTCGACCTTCATTTCTCGAAAACTTCACGAGGACGTCACAGTGTTTGCGGGAGCGTTACCGTGACCATGGCCGCGGCCCTGGATTCAGTAACCGGTGCGAGCCTCGCCGTCTGGGCGAGCAAGATCAGTCCCTTTCCGACTTCCCGTCTCCGATCAGCACCTGTCCGGCCCAGCTGACCACGCCAACGATGATCGAGCCCAGAACGCCGGCCACGAGACCGTTGACCGTCAGGCCGTCCAGCAGCCAGGCCACCAGCCCCAGCATCGCCGCGTTCACGAGCAGCAGGAACAGACCCAGGGTGACGATGGTGAGGGGGAAGGTCAGCAGCACGACCACCGGCTTGACCACGGCATTGACGACACCCAACAGCAGGCCGGCGATGATCAGGGTGGTCCAGCCATCCGCCGAGATCCCTCCCACCAGCCGATCAGCCAGCCAGAGGCCGACCGCGGCGAACAACACCCGAAAGATGAAACGGAACATCGCGACTCTGCCTTCCCCTGAAGCTCTCCAGGCAAAGATCGCCGCGAACAGGCCCGGGTTCAAGGCCGCGCTTGATACGCTCAATACCTGAGCGCTTCGGTGGGACATTACAAATGCGTTACCGGACTTAACTTGACCGCAACCGTTTCCTATCTGACCTGTTGTGAGGCAATAAGGCGGGCGATCCGCCAGCCCAAGGGGATAGTATTTCGCATGGCCGTTCGTTCCTTGTCGGTGATGTCGCCTGACGGCGGCCTGTCGCGCTATCTCACCGAAATCCGCAAGTTTCCGATGCTTCCCAAGGACGAGGAGTTCATGCTCGCCCAGCGCTGGAAAGAGCATCAGGACACCGAGGCCGCCCACAAGATGGTCACGTCGCACCTGCGTCTGGTGGCCAAGATCGCCATGGGCTATCGCGGCTATGGTCTGCCGATCGGCGAAGTGATCTCCGAAGGCAATGTGGGTCTGATGCAGGCCGTCAAGAAGTTCGAGCCCGACAAGGGCTTCCGCCTGGCCACCTACGCCATGTGGTGGATCCGCGCCTCGATCCAGGAATATATCCTGCGCTCGTGGTCGCTGGTGAAGATGGGTACGACCGCCGCGCAGAAGAAGCTGTTCTTCAACCTGCGCAAGGCCAAGAGCCAGATCGAGGCCTTCCAGGACGGCGATCTGCGTCCCGACCAGGTCAGCGCCATCGCCACCAAGCTGGGCGTGCTGGACAGCGAGGTCATCTCGATGAACCGCCGCCTGTCGGGTCCCGACGCCTCGCTGAACGCCCCGCTGCGCTCCGACAGCGAGAGCGAATGGCAGGATTGGCTGGCCGACGACAACCAGGTGTCGCAAGAGACCGTCGTCGCCGAGAACGAAGAGAAGTCCCTGCGCATGGGTCTTCTGCAGGAAGCCATGGTCGAACTGACCGACCGCGAACGTCACATCCTGACCGAGCGCCGGCTGAAGGACGACCCAACCACCCTGGAACAGCTGGCCACCCATTACGGTGTCAGCCGCGAGCGGGTTCGCCAGATCGAGGTCCGCGCCTTCGAGAAGCTGCAGAAGAATATGCGCGAGGCGGCCATCGCCAAGAACATGGTCGCGGCTTAAGGCGGCCAGCTGCTCCCCCTCTGGGGGAGCTGTCGCGAAGTGACTGAGGGGGCTAGATGTTTGGTCCCGGACTTTGATGGGTTGGATCGACGTCGAATCTGTCAGGCTCTTTTGTCCAGATTTTGCAGATGTATTCGTATGGGGTCAGGCCGTTGAGGGTCTTCAGACGGCGCGCGAAATTGTAGGCGTGGATGAAGTCGCCGAGGTGGCGGCGGAGATGATCGTGGGTCTCGTAGTGGAACCGCTTGACCGTTGCTTCCTTGATGGTCCGGTTCATCCGCTCGACCTGGCCGTTGGTCCAGGGGTGCC
>NZ_JAFCSZ010000021.1:0-71918 GCF_049895765.1 Caulobacter sp. DWR1-3-2b1 | reverse complement strand
GCCGTCTGAAGACCCTCAACGGCCTGACCCCATACGAATACATCTGCAAAATCTGGACAAAAGAGCCCGACAGATTCAACGTCGATCCAACCCATCAAAGTCCGGGACCAAACATCTAGGGGCACCTCATCGCCTTCGAATAGCCGCCGGACAACGGCGACGCTCCCTTCGCCAGGCCATTGATGGAGCCCCCTCCCAGCGCTCGCCTCTGTCTGGCCGACACCGCCTATGACGCCGACAAGTTGCGGCGCTTCCTCATCAACCGGGGAACCACCCCCCGTCATCCCCAACAATCCCACCCCAAGAACTCCAGCACTTCGATCCAGATGCCTACAAGCAGCGCAATCTGGTCGAACGAATGTTCTGCAGGCTTAAGGACTGTCGCCGCATCGCCACCCGATACGACAAACTCGCCGTTATCTTCGCCAGCGCCTCTTCGTAGCCGCCATCATCAATCGTGGGCTCAAAGAGTCTCAGGTCTAGAGCTCCGCGTGCTTGCATAGGGCGTCAGTGCAGGAGATCCGTGGTGCCAGGCGCGTCATTGAGGACTGCACGGCTTGGGCCGGACGGCCGCAGATCGAACTGGCCGAGCCCTGATCTTCGATTGCACTGAGGTTGTCCACAGCTTTGCGTAGCGCTGCAGCTTGCCGTTGACGCCGGGGTCGTGCGTTAACCCCAGCGCTAGTCACGCTGGGGGGCGGGTTTTGACTTCTGATAATGCGCTGGGGCTGATGAAGCAGCTCCTGTGGAACGTGCTGGTCGTCTCGACGCCCGTGCTTGCGGCTGCCTTGTTGATCGGCCTGCTGATCAGTGTGCTGCAGGTCGCAACACAGCTTCAGGAAATGACCCTCAGCTACGTGCCCAAGATGCTGGTCGTGGTGCTCGTGCTGATGGCCTTGGGGCCCTGGATGCTGCACCGCATCACCCAGTTCGCCATCCTGACCTTCAAGCTTATTCCTTCCCTAGGCTCACCATGACGCTGGGGGGACTTTCAGGTTGGTTGCTGGCGGTTCTGCTCCTGTCGCTACGGGTGACGCCGGTGTTTGCGCTTGCGCCGCCCTTCACCCTGACACGCACCCCGACCCTTTTTCGGGTGGTGTTTGGCATGGGGCTGTCGGCGACCCTGGTCTCGGCCTATCCCGCGACGCGCGAAGTGGCCGATCTCGTCCTCAGCGGCCTCGTCGCCGCCGCCGCTCGCGAACTGGTGCTTGGGGCCATGGTCGTCCTGACCTTCCAGATGATGTTCGCGGCCCTCTATGTCGCCGGACGCACCCTCGACATCCAGGCCGGATTTGGATTGTCGCTGCTGATCGATCCCACCACCCAAACCCAGGCGCCTCTGGCCGGAACGCTTTTTGCCTATGCGGCCGGGGCGGTGTTCTTCGCCATGGACGGTCATATCGAGCTTCTGCGCCTGCTGGGCGCCTCGTTGGAGGCCATCCCGCTGGGCTCGGCGGCGACCTTGCCATCGCTGGGCCGGATGGCCGCCTTTATCTCTGCGGTGTTCGCCACGGCCATGGGCGTGGCGGGCGGCGCAATCCTGTGTCTGTTTCTCGCCGATCTGGCCATTGCCCTGTTGTCACGAACTACCCCGCAACTGAACGTTCTGGTGCTGGGATTCCAGGTCAAGACGCTGCTGCTTTTCCTGGTTCTGCCGGGCGCTTTTGGCATGGCCGGGGCGCTCTTTGTCCGCCTGTCGCGCATCACGCTCGAAGCCTTGCCGGGGCTGCTATGAGCCAGGAGGGCGGAGAGCAGAACCCGTCGGAAGCCCCGACCCCGTTCAAACTGCAAAAGGCGCGCGAGCGCGGCTCGCTGGCGCGCGGAACCGATCTGGCCTTCTTCGCCGGTATTGGGACCTTCCTGCTCTATGCCTGGATGCAGGGCGACGAACTCATGGCCGCTCTGGCCAGGGCCTCGCGCGCCGCCCTTGTCGCCGCGCCGCAGATCATGGCGTCTGAGCGGGGATTGTTCGAGATCTGCGGCGCGCTCTTTCAGGCCGCGGCGCGACCGCTGACCATGATGCTGCTCGTCATCTTCCTGGTGGTGCTGGTCTTCGAGCTGGCCCAGAACCGGGGGCTGATCTTTACCGCCGCGCCGCTCAAGCCCGATTTCAGTCGCCTTAATCCGGCGACCGGCTTCAAGAAGATCTTTTCGGTTCGCATGCTGATCGAGACCGCCAAGTCCCTGCTCAAACTGGGCGTCTATGGCGGGCTGGCGGGCCTGGCGATCGTCGCGGCCATGGCGCAGGCGCCCCTGACGATCTCCAATGCCGAGCAACTGGCCGATGGCCTTTCGAGCGCGACGCTGAAGCTGGTGGCGATGTTCGTCCTGGCGGCTTTGGCCTTCGCTATTTTCGACCAGCTGATCGCCCGTCGCGACTTTTTTAAGAAGATGCGGATGAGCCGCCGCGAGGTCAAACGCGAGCACCGCGATCGCGAGGGCGACGCGCGTCTCAAGCAAAAGCGCAAGGAACTGCACAACGACTTCGCCAAATCCAGCCAGAGCTTGCGTGGACTGAAGGGCGCCGACGTCCTGATCGCCAATCCCACCCACTTCGCCGTGGCCTTGCGTTACCGGCCCGCCCAGATGGAGGCCCCGGTCATCGTCTCGCGCGGGTCCAACCGCTTTGCCCTGCGGCTCAAGCGTCTCGCGTTCATCCACGGCGTGGTCGTCGTCGAAAGTCCTGTCCTGGCCCGGGCCTTGTTCCGGTTCGACGTCGATAGCCCCGTGCCCGACGCCCTCTTCGCTCCGGTCGCCGAAATCTATCGCTCCCTGTCAGACCGCGGCGCGCTGCGGCGGATGAACGCCGATGCTTAAGTCCTTTTTTGGCAAGAACCAGGATCTGGCCCTGGTCGCCGTCCTGCTGTCGATTCTGCTGATCCTGTTTGCGCCGATCCCGCCGATGCTGCTGGATCTGTGCATCATCATAAATTTCGCCTTCGCCCTGACGATCCTGCTGCTGACGGTCTATGTCGACAAACCGGTGGCCTTCTCGACCTTCCCGTCGCTTCTTCTGGTCACCACCCTTTTTCGGCTGTCGCTCAATGTCGCCGCCACCCGCCTGATCCTGACCGAAGCCCATGCTGGCGAGGTCATCGGCTCGATCGGCGCCTTCGCGGTGCAGGGCAGTTTCGTGATTGGCCTAGTGGTGTTCTTCATCTTGGTCATCGTCCAGTACGTGGTCGTCACCTCGGGCGCCCAGCGGGTCTCCGAAGTGGCCGCCCGCTTCGTGCTCGACTCCGTTCCTGGCCAGCAGATGAGCATCGACGCCGATCTCAACATGGGCCTGATCGACCAGAACGAGGCCAAGCGCCGGCGCAAGGAACTGGAGAAGGAGGCGGCCTTCTACGGCGCGATGGACGGGGCCAGCAAGTTTGTAAAGGGCGACGCGGTGGCCGGCGTCATCATCCTTATGATCAATATCTTCGCCGGCTGGATCATCGGCATCGTCCAGATGCAAATGGACTGGATGACGGCCTTGCAGACCTTCAGTCTACTGACCATCGGTGACGGCATCGTCACGCAAGTCCCGGCCCTGGTCATCTCGGTGGCCACGGGCATCATCGTCACCCGTTCAGCCGCCGACCGCCAGCTGAGCACCGAGGTCTTCAGCCAGCTGTCTTCGATCGCCAAGATCCCGCTGATCGTGATGTTTGCGCTCGTGCTGCTGATGGCGCTGCCAGGCATGCCCAAATGGCCGATCGTCGTCCTATTGGGCATCTTCGTGGCCATCTGGCTGGGATCGCGCGGCAAGAAGGCCGAGACCCTGACCGGGGCGCCGCTCGACGCGGCCGGCGCCGAAGCAGGGCAGGAGGGCGAGGCGCGTGCGCCGGCGGCCATCGAAGTGTTGCTCGGTCATCAGCTCAGCGAAGCCTGGCGCGACCTAAAGCCGCTGCTCAGCGAGCGGATCGCCGCCTTGCGGACCCAGCAGGAGAAGACCAGCGGCTACGCTTTTCCAGCCGTGATGTTCCAGGATGGCGCGCATCTGGCGGGAGAGAATTACGAGATCACCCTGCACGGCGCGCGTCATGGTCACGGGGCCCTACACGCCGCCAGCATCCTGGCCCTGCGCACCGGCGGCGGGGCGGGCGTCCTGCCGGGGGTCGAGGTCCACGACCCGGCCTTTGGCCTGCCGGGCGTGTGGATCGAGGAGGGACTGCGCGACCAGGCCCAGGATCTTGGCTACACCCTGATTGATCCGATCACTGTGCTGATCACCCACCTGGGCGAGATCCTCAAGGGCGAAGCAGCCCTGCTGCTGTCCCGGGCGGAGGTGGTCGGGCTTCTGGAAGGCGTGCGCACCCGCCAACCGGGCCTGGTCGAGGAGCTGGTCCCGGCCATTATGAGCGTCTCTGACGTTCAGCGAGTGCTGCAGGCCCTGCTGGCCGAAGAGGCCCCGATCCGCAATATCGACCTGATCGCCGAAGCCCTGGTCGACCTGGGGCGCCATATCAAGGATCCGGCCGAGCTGACTGAACAGGTTCGCCAGCGCCTGGGCCATGGGATCTGCCATCAGCTGCGCGGCGCCCATGGCCAGCTCTCGGTGCTCAGTCTCAATCCGCGCATAGAAGGTCAGATCGCCGAGGCGGTTCGCCGGGCCGATGGCAAGAGCGGCTTCATCATCGATCCGCGCGTGGCCGAGCAGCTGATGCGGCGGCTGATCCCGCTCGTGGAGGCCATGACCCAGCAGAGGCTCGCGCCGGTTCTGCTGTGCGGCCCTGAGATCCGGCGCCACCTTCGCGCCTTCACCAGGCGGACCGTTCCCCGCCTCGCCATCATTTCTGTCAACGAGGTGCCCCATACCATCGATCTGCAGTCTTTCGGCGTCGTTAGCGCGGAATAATCTGATGACTCCCGCCAAGCCTTCGATATTGGAAGCAAACCAAAATTCATCCGAAATGAGACTTGAATTTTAGATTGGACACATGATAGCCATTCAATCATGGCGACACTTGTAGATATTGCCGGAAGCGTGTTGTCCCAGTCGACCCGCCGTGTCGAAATTTCTGCGCAGAATATCGCCAATGCGGCGACATCTGGGTATAAGCGGCGTGTTGCTTTCGAGCATCTTGTGACCAATGGTGTCGATGCGACCCAATACAATCGCAAAGTTGACAGTTCGGCTGATTTTTCGCTAGGTAAGTTTGTCGAGACGGGCAATGCTTTCGATCTTGCTATCGTCGGCGAAGGCTTTTTCGTGGTGCGCGGGCCAAGCGGGCCGGTGCTAACCCGTCAGGGACAGTTCGAGCGCGGCGCCGATGGCCGGCTGCTGACCCCGGCGGGCCTTGCCCTGCAGGCCGAAGGCGGCGGCGATGTCATTGCGCCGGACGGCGTGCTGACCTTGGGCGGCGACGGCGTGATCCTTGCCAATGGCGAGCCGGTTGATCGCCTGGCGGTTGTTCGAGTTGGAGATCTGGCCGCCCTGGCGCCGGTCGAGGGCGGCGGCTTCTCTGCCCCCGAAGCCGACATGCTTCAGATCGACAGGCCCGTTCTTCGCCAAGGCGCCTACGAGGCGTCCAATGTCTCCACCGGCCAGGAAATGGTGGCGATGATGGAGGCCCTGCGTCGCGCCGAGAGCGGCCAACGCCTGGTCACCGTCTATGACGATCTCATGGGGCGAGCCCTGACCACCTTCGGCCAAGTCTAGCGGGACGATCACCATGAACGGCGTCTTTCATATCGGGGCCACGGGTCTGCAATCCCAGCAGCGCGCGCTGGAGATCACCGCCAACAACATCGCCAACGTCAACACCCCCGCCTTCAAGCGCTCCGAAGTGCGTTTCGCCGAGTTGGTCGCGACCGACGGGCCGGCCTCCGCCCTGGGCGGGGTCGCCTTGGAGGGCCAGCGGCCGGTGTTTGCCCAAGGCGAGTTGAAGGCGACCGGCGAAGCGGCCCATCTGGCCATTCGTGGCGAAGGCTTTATCGAATTGATGGGGCCGGGCGGCCGCACCCTGCTCTGGCGGGGCGGGGTGATGCGTCTCAATGCCGACGGCCTGCTGGCGGCCGACAATGGCATGCCGCTCAAGGCGATGATCACCGCGCCGCTCGATGCCGGGTCGCTGCTGATCGACACCGGCGGCCAGGTGCGCGCCGAGAACGGCGACGGCCAGGACGTACTCGGGCGGATCGAGCTGGTGCGGCCCCGCGACATGGCGGGCCTGACCGCGATCGGCGAGGGACTTTATGCGATCGCCGACGAGACCCAGCTGAACGGCGCGACCCCGGGCGAGGACGGCGCGGGCGTTCTGGTGCAGGGCGCGCTGGAATCCTCCAACGTTCAACTGTCGGCCGAGATGATCGCCCTGCTCCTGACCCAGCGGGCCTATGCCGCCAACGCCCAGATCGTTCAGGCCGGCGACCAGCTGATGGCCATAGCCAACGGCTTGCGACGCTAGCATGGGGGTCGGGGGGCTTTTGTCTTTTCTGATGGCGTCGGGGGCCGCTCAAGGCGACGCCCAGACCTGTCTGCGGGTCGCCCGGCCGGTGGCTGCGGGCGTCCTGGCGCTCGACGGCGACTTCGAGGCGGCCGGCTGCCGGGGCGCCGAGCCGGCGCGGCGCGCTTTCCGGCGCGACCGCAGCCTTGGCTATGTGGTCGCGGCCCGCGACCTGACGCCGGGCGAGATCCTCGCTGCGCCGCCCTTGCGGCTGCTGGCCGCCTGGCGGCCGGGACAGTCCATCCGTTTGCGGGTCCGCGCCGGGCAGGTGACCCTTGAGCGGTCCGTGCAGGTGGTGCGTCCCGCCGCGCGCGGCGAGCCCGTGTTCGTTCGGGGCAACGATGGGGCAGTGTTTTCAGCCTCCGCCGCGATGGTGGCGCCATGACGGCGATGTCACGCGCCCTGGCGATCGCGGGCCTTGTTTTGAGTCTGACGGCGGGCTCCTGTTCGGCGGTTCAAGCTCGGCAGGCCCGGGACTGGACGGCTCTGACCGCTGATCGCGTGGCCACGCGGGTCGGCGACAGCCTGACGGTCATTGTCCAGGAAAACGCCTCGGCCGCCAATTCCGCCCAATCGGCGGCCCGCCGCAATGCCCAGCTGGGCGCGCAGGCGGCCAGGATTGGCCAGGCGCCTGACGGCGGTGATCTGGCCCTGCGCGGCCAATATCAGGGCGACGGCTCCAGTGGCCGTTCCGACCGGCTGGCCGCCCAGATCAGCGTCACCGTGATCGAGGTCCTCGCCAACGGCGACCTTCGGGTGGCTGGCGAGCAGATGATGCGGGTCAACGGCCAAAACACCCGGATCAGCGTTTCTGGCCGCGCAAGACCGGCTGACATCTCCGGCGGCAACACCATTTTATCGACCCGGCTGTCCGACGCCCGCATCGCCTATGACGGCGAGGGCATGGTCTCACGCTCGGCCCGGCCTGGCCTGGCGGCCCGACTGTTGAGCCTTTTCTGATGCGGCGTCTGGTTTGTCTCTTGGCCTGCGCGCTCCTGGCGCTGCCTGGGTCTGCGGCCCTGGCCGATACCGTGCGGGTCAAGGACCTGGGGCGCTTTCTCGGCTGGCGCGACAACGCCCTGGTCGGCTACGGGGTCGTCACGGGCCTGGCCGGCTCGGGGGACTCCCCGCGCAGTGAGGTCACCCAGCAGGCCTTGCGCAACGTTCTGGGACGCTTTGGCTCCAACGTCTCGCTTGACCAGGTTCGCAGCCGCAACGTCGCCGCCGTGATGATCATGGCCACTCTGCCGGCCTCGTCCCATGTCGGCGACCGCCTCGACGTCACCGTCACCTCTATCGGCGATGCGCGCAGCCTGCTGGGCGGCTCGCTGCTGATGACGCCGCTGATGGGCGCCGACCAGCAACCCTATGCCCTGGCCCAGGGACCACTGGTCGTGGGGGGCTATCGCTACGACGCCAATCGCAATGTTTCCCAGAAGAACCATCCGACCTCGGCCCTGGTGCCTGGCGGCGGCGTGATCGAGACCGCGGGTCCGGGCGCCGCCCTGGCCGGCGCCAAGGCGCTGACCTTCGTCCTCAACGACCCGGACGTCACCACGGCGGGCCGGATCGCCGATGCGGTCAATGCATCCATTGGCTATAGCGTCGCCTCGGTCGCGGACGCCAACGCGGTTCGCGTCGACCTGACCGCAGCGCGCCAAGACGTCTACCGGCTGATCGCCCGCATCGAGACCCTGGCGGTGCGACCCGACACCGCCGCCCGCGTGGTCGTCAACGAACGCTCCGGCACCATCGTCGCCGGCGGCGACATCCGCATCTCCAGCGTCGTGGTCTCGCAAGGCGACGTACGCGTGTCGGTCGTGGTCGAGAACGAGGCGTCTCAACCCGAGATCTTCGGTGGCCTAGCCCCTGACGCTCGCAGCCTGATCGTCAGCAACACCCGACTGTCGGTGGAAACCCGCGGCGATGTAACCCGCAGCTTTCCCAACTCCACCATTGCAGACCTCGTCGAGGGCCTGGCGGCCCTCAAGGTCGGGTCGCGCGACATGATCGGCGTCCTGCAAGCCCTCAAGGCCGCCGGCGCCCTCCACGCTGATATCATTGTTCAATAGGCCCGCCCATGGACGCTCTCTCCGCCGCAACCACCCTCAAGGCCCTCGATGGTCTGTCGCTGCGCGCCGAGGCCGCCGCTCGCAACATCGCCAACGCCCAGACGCCCAACTACCGGGCCGTGAGGGTCAGCTTCGAAGCGGCTCTGACGGCGGCTGCGGCCAAGGGCTCTGGCGCCGTGGATGCGGTGCAGCCGCGTGTGGTGCCAGCGCTCGACGGCCTGGCCGGCGAGGTGCGGCTGGATCAGGAAATGGCCACCGCCACCTCCACGGCACTGCGCTACGGCGCTCTGATCGACATACTCAGCCGGCGCTTGCAACTGCACAGCCTCGTCTCCGGAGGTCGCTAGTCATGCGCGCCATGGAAATCTCCCGCAGCGGCCTGGATGTCGAATGGCGTCGCCTGGAGGTCATCGCCCAGAACCTGGCCAACGCCGGCGCCACCCGCGGTTTGGATGGTGGGCCCTATAAGGCCATGCGCCTGATCTCCGGGACGCGGCCAAGTTTTTCGGATTTGGCCGCTGGCGCGCCAGCCGGTCCGCTTTCCGGCGTCTCAGTGGTCGGCCTTGAGCCCATCGAAGCCGCGCCGCGCCGCGTCCATGAACCGGGCCATCCTGACGCCGACGCGGGCGGGTTTGTCTCCTATCCCGGCTTCGACCACGCCGCCGAGATGACCCTGCTGGTCAAGACCGCCCGCGTCTACGAGGCCAACCTCGTGGCGCTCAATGTTGGTCGCCAGATCTATTCCAAGGCCCTGGACCTGGGGAAACGCTCATGACGATCGCCGCCATAGAAGGCGTTTCGGCCGCGTTGGGAGCGGGAGCCCTGGCGCCGCTCGGTCTGGATCCGGCCGCTACGGTCTCGCCGCGAACAGCTGCTCAGGGGCCAAGCTTCGCGCAAATGCTGCTGGGCGGGCTCGATAAGGTCAACAGTGACGTGCTGGCCGCGGATGCCGCGGCCCAGGCCTTCGCCCTGGACGACTCCATCCCGCTGCACCAGGTGACCTTCGCTCTGGAGCAGGCCCGTCTGTCGGTGGAACTGATGATGCAGGTTCGCGCCCGCCTGATGGAGGGATACCAGGAACTCCTGAGGATGCAGCTCTGATGGGGCCTGACCAATGACCCCTCGTGACTTGGTGGCCACGCCTGGCCGACAACTGGCCCTGGCGGCCGTCGGACTGGCGTTGATCCTCGCCGTTCTGACGAGCGTCTACTTCCTGTGGCTGCGTACGCCTTACGCGGTGCTGTTTACCGACCTGCGTCCCGCCGACGCCGCGACCATCGTCGCCGAGCTTGACAAGAAGAAGACACCCTATCGGCTGGCGGAGGAGAGCCGCACGATCCTGGTTCCGGGCAAACTGGCTGACACGACGCGTCTGTCGGTGATGACCCAAGAGCTGCCGCTCAAGGGCACGGTTGGGTTTGAGTTATTCAACAAGTCAGACATGGGCCTGACCGAGTTCGCCCAGCAGATCAATTACCGCCGGGCGCTGCAAGGCGAGTTGGCCCGCACCATCATGGCGCTGGCCGACGTTGAGACGGCGCGCGTCCACCTCTCCCTGGCTGAAAACTCGGTGTTTCGCGAGGATCGCCGACCCGCCAAGGCCTCGGTGACTCTGATCCCGCGAGCCGGCCACAGTTTTACACCGCGCACGATTCGCGGTGTCCAAAGCCTGGTGGCGGCGGCCGTTCAGGATTTGGCCGTGGCCAATGTGGTGGTGCTCGACGCCCAAGGCGCGGTGATCACCCTGGAAGGCGCCGAGCCCGTCCCGGTGGACGCCGCCGGAGCCCTGGAAGAGTCCTTCGCCCGGCCTATCAGGCTGGCCCTAGCCAGAGCCTTTCCGGCCCGCGATCTGGATGTGGCGGTCAGCGCGCCAGCCGGCGTCGAGCAATTGAGCGACTTGGCAGGGCCGCAGGCGGCCGAAGCGGATGCGACCCTGGTGCCGCCGCCGCGTCTCTATGGTCTGCTGGTCCGGGTGATGGTCCAGGGTGAGGTGACGCCAGAAGATCGCGCGCGCATCCAGCAACTGGCCATCGCCGCCGGCGGTCTCGATCCGGCACTGGGCGACGCTCTCACGGTGACAGCGTTGACGACCGCTGGTCCGGCCCCGGCCGGCGAGCGCGCCGTGTCGCTAGCCGCCGCGGCGACCGGACCGCCAGGCTGGGTCGTGTCGATCGGGCTCGCCGTCGTGTTGCTGGTTCTTTCTGCGCTCGCGTTCCTCCTGCATCGCCGCCGCCCCTTGCCGCGACCGATGAGCGAGGCCCAGCGCGCGCGATACGCCGCGCGCCTGAGCGACCTTCTGACTCAGGAGCCGCATCGTGCCGCGCCCTGATCCCGACATCGCCTTGCGCCGCCTGATCGCGAGTCTCGCTGCTCGCTCGCCTGAGGATATCGAGTCGGTGCTGAACGATCTTGCGCCGGAACACGCCGCCCGCGCCCGCAGCCTGCTTGACGACTATGGCCGTCTGGCCGCTCCGCCTAAGACCGAGCCGGCTGCTCCGTCGACTGGCCGGCGGGCGGCGGAGGCCGCCGCCAGTCCAGGGTTTGAGCCCGACCTTGAGGGCCTGTCGCCATGGCTGGCCGCTAGCGTCGCCGCGAGCCTCTCGATGAGCGACCATGCCGCTGAGGCCGGCGATGGCATGACCCCCCGCGCCCGCGAAGCCCTGGCCAATTGCGCGCGCCGCATCCTGCCGCGTCGCGTCGCGCCCAAGGTCGTTCCGCCGGCCGCGCCGTCCTGGCGACGGTGGCTGACCGCTTGGTCGGGTGAGCGGGCATGAGGGGCGGGCTGATCCGCTCGGCCGCGGCGGGCCAGGCGCGGGTGCGCGGCTTGCCGACCGCCACGCCGGCGCCGGCCGCGCCGCCGCCGCCCAGCGCCCTGGAGCTGGAGAACGCGGCGCTGCAGGGACGCATCGAGGACCTGCAAGAGGCGCTGGAGGCGGCTCGGGACGAGGCTACCGCCCATGAGTTGGCCTTGGCCAAGGCCGTCGCCGAGGCGCGGGACGAGGGGATCGTCGCCGGCCGCGGCCAAGCCGACGAGGGCCGCGAGGCGGCGCTCGACCTGCTGGCCGAGGGACTGGAGCGCGCGATTGCCGCCCAGAGCGCCAGGGTTGACACCCTAGAGGTTCTAGCCACCCAGGTGGCGCGATCAGGGCTCGAGCAGGTGCTTGGCCCCGGCGCGCCCCAGGCCCAATTGGTGAGCGCAATCATCGCCGAGCAGATCCGTCGTCTGGCGGGTGAGACCGTCGTGCGCATCGAGGTTTCGGCCCAGGACTTTCCCGATGCCCAGGCCCTGGCGGAACTGGCCGAAGGCCGCGGCGGGATCGACATCGTCGCCTTGGAGCGCTTGAGCGCCGGGGGCTGCCACCTGGGCCTGCGGCTTGGCGCCTTGGAGGTCGGGGCCGCCGATCAATGGAGCCATGTGCGTCGGGTCCTGGATGACTGGCTGGCGGAGGCGCAGACCCGATGAGCCTGTCTGTGCTCCTGGACCGTCTGGCCCGGACCGACACCGTCGCGCGGGTCGGGCGGGTGACCCGCATCCTGCCCACCTATATCCAAGCCGACGGTCCCGCCGTGGCGCGAGGCGCAATCTGCGCGATCCAGACGCGGTCCTCCCAAACCGGGATCGGCGAGATCCTGGCCCAGGTGGTCGGGGTTAACGCCGACTCGATCATCCTCGCCCCGTTTGAAACCGGGGCGGCGACCTTCCCAGGTGCCGTGGTCACCGCCCGCGGCCAGGCCGATCTGGCTCCGGTGGGCGACGCCTTCATGGGTCGGGCGGTGGACGCCTTTGGGCGGCCGCTCGACGGGGGCGGGCCGATCGCGACAGAGACGCGCGCGCGTCTGGGCGGCGAGCCGGGCGGGGCGCTCGAGCGCACCGCCTCGCGACTGCCGCTGGAGACCGGGGTGAGGGCGATCGACAGTCTCCTGACTCTTGGTCAGGGCCAGCGAGTCGGGGTTTTCGCCGCCGCGGGCGTGGGCAAGACCAGTTTGATGAACCAGCTGGCGCGCCAGGTTCAGGCTGACCGCTGCGTAATCTGCCTGGTCGGCGAGCGCGGCCGCGAGGTCGAGGCCTTGTGGAGTCGCGGCCTGTCCAAGGAGGCCAAGGCCCGCACCGTTCTGGTCGCGGCGACGTCCGACGAGGCCGCGGCCATGCGGGTGCGGGCGGGCGACTACGCCTTGGCCCTGGCCGACCACTGGCGCCGCCAGGGCCATCACGTGCTCTTCCTGCTGGACTCGGCCACGCGCCTGGCCATGGCCCTGCGCGAGACGGGCCTGGCGGCCGGCGAGCCGCCGACCGTGCGGGCCTATACGCCAGGTGTCTTCGCCGCCATTCCACGCCTGGTGGAGGGCTGCGGGGCCCTGGCGTCAGGCGGGGCGATCACGGCGGTGATGACCGTGCTGGCCGAAAGCGACGAGGTCGACGATCCGATCTCCGAGATGATGAAATCTCTGCTCGACGGCCATATCCTGCTGTCGCGGAAACTGGCCGAGCAGGGTCATTTTCCTGCGATTGACGTTCCGCGCAGTATCAGCCGGCTGTCAGGAGGGCTGGTCGCGGCGGACCGAAGGGCGGATGTCGAGCGCGCCCTGGCCTTGCTCAGCGTCTTTGAGCACTCGCGCACCCTGATCGAAACCGGCGTCTATGCCCGCGGGGCCAGTCCGCAGATCGACGAAGCGATCGACGCCCGCCCGGCCCTGAACGCCTTCCTGCGACAGGCCACCGACGAGCACGTGGCGCCCGCTGAGGGGTTTTCGGCCCTGTCTCGGGCGCTTGGGGGGAGCCGCGCCGATGGGTGACCAAGAGAAACTCAGGACCATGCGGCGCGTGGTCGAGACCCGCGACCTGCGCAAGCGTTCGGCCGAGGCGCGCGAGGCGCGCGAAGCGGCCGCCCTGGCTGATCTTCGCGCGCGGGGCGAGAATGACGCAGAGCGTCTGGCCCAGACCCAGGCCCGATGGGAGGCCTGTATTGCTCAGCCGGTTCTGGATCCGGCCTTCGCCGGGTACTGGACGGAGGCGACGCTGCGCGAGGAGACAGTCTTGCGCCGCACCGAGACGGAAATCCTCCTGGCGCGCCGCGACCACGAGGCCGCCGACGCCGCCCTGCGCCTGGCCAGTGCGCATCGCGAGGCTGCCGGCCAACTGCTCGGCGTCGTCCGTCGATCGACGGCGCGGCGCCAAGAGGAGGCCCTTCTGGCCGAGACCAGCGACCGCACCGCCCAAACTTGGAGGCGTCCATGAAGATCGACGCCAGCCCCCTGACCCCTAAACCCCGCGACCTCAAGCCGACCGCGGCTGAGGCCGGCGGACAGCGCAAGGTCTTCCGTGACCTGATGGTTGGCGGGGCGCGAAAGGCCCTTGCTTCCCCGCCTGCGGCCCCCAGGAATACGGCGGGCTCCGCCCACCGTCTGTCCCCGGCGCCCAACCGGATCGAGCAGGCTGAGCCTGCCGCGACACCGGCGACGGACGCAGGTGAGACCGCGAGCCTGGCCGAGGCGCCGGCGGGCCCCCTGGCGGAGAACCCGGTCTCGACCGACCAGGCCACATCCTGGCGCGCCTTCGGCTTTGGCGAATTGGGATTGTTTGGCCTGGCGCGCGATATCAAAGGCCAGTCGACCGCGCCGGGTCAGGCGGCGGTTAGCCTCCAGACGGCGGATACGATCGCTTGGACCGCGACCGGAGCTCTGGCCGATCGCGCCGCCGAAGGCGCTGCCGCCGTGGTTTCGGCCAAGGCGTCCGAGCCCATGGGCCTGACGGCCATGCCCAAGTCCCCCACCGCTCCGGCCAAGGGTTCGGGCGCAACGCAGTCTGCGGCGAGCGCTCTGGTGTTCGGAGGCGAGGTGGTCGACGAGACCGGCCAGACTGCCGGCCCGGAATTTGAGGCCGCTCCGGCCCGGCCCGACGCTCAGGCGGCGCTTCGCGCCACACTGGCGCGTTTGACCGACCAAGGCCAACCCGGCCTGACCTTGCGCCTGACCGAACAGGACGGGCGCGTTCGCGCCAGCCTGGGCGGGGCCGAGCTCTCGGAGATCGAAGCCCGCCGTCTGCGCGAGGCTTTCGAGGCGACCGCGGCTGAATTTGGCCTAGCCCTGTCGGACTTGATCCTGAACGGCGCGCGTGTCGCGCCGGGTCCATCCCCCCTCATCGGAGAAGCTTGATGGCGATCGCCCCTATCAGCGCCGCACAGACGACGCCGCAGAGCGCCTTTGGCCTGGATTTCCAGTCGCTGCTGCAGATCATTCTGACCCAGCTGACCTATCAGGACCCGCTCAAGCCGATGGACAACTTCCAGTTTGTCTCGCAGCTGGCGCAATTTTCCCAACTTCAGCAGAGCCAGTCCTTGAATGATCAGGTGACGACCCTGCTGACCGCCCAGGCGGCGACCCAGGCCACCAGCCTGCTCGGGCGCAATGTCGACGTGCTGCAAGGCTCGACGACCCTGGCCGGCGTCGTCCAGGCCGTCACCTTCGCGAGCGACGGGCCCAAGGTCACCATCAAGACGGCGAGCGGCGACACCATCGCCAACCTCTCGCTGGGCAGCGTCACACAGGTTCGTTGAGGAGCAAGGCATGCTTGGATCCATCTATATCGGCATGAGCGGACTGAACGCCTACACCAAGGGCCTCCAGACGATCAGCAACAATGTCGCCAACCTCAACACCTCCGGCTTCAAGGCCGCGTCGGTGCGGTTTACCGACGTCTTCAGCACCGGCGGCGGCGGGCTGACTTTCTCGTCTGGGTCGGGGCCCGGCCAGGGCGGCGGCGGGGTGCGCATGGCTGAGCCGAGCACTGACTTTCGACAAGGCGACCTGCGTCAGTCTGGCGGCGACCTGGACCTGGCCATCAAGGGCAGCGGCATGCTGGTCCTGAAAGACGGCGACAAGACCTACTATGCTCGCACAGGCCAGTTCAGCGTCGACGAGGAGGGGTTCATCTCCCTTCAGGGCACCAAATATCATCTGGCGGTGCTGGACGGATCGCGGCAGGCCGCGACGCTCAACATCGACGCCAAGCGCACCAGCAAACCGGTGGCCACCACTAAGATCGCCTTCGCTGACAATCTGTCATCTACCGGCGCCGAACACACGCTCAGCAATATGGCCGTCTATGACGCCTCAGGCGGTCGCCACCTCTGGACCGTCAAGCTGAAGGCCGCAGCCACGCCTGGCGAATGGGACGTCACCGTCACCGATGACCTGGGCGCGACCTTGAAGACCTCCAAGCTCAAGTTCATCGGCTCGGTGGTCGACGCCAGCACTGCCAAGATCGACGTTACCCAAACGGTGGCTGGCTTTGATCCGCTCACCGTCAAGCTGGATTTCTCCAGTGGGGTAACCTCCTACTCGTCCGGCACCATATCGAGCCTTCGCAACGCCTCGACCGACGGTAATGGCGTGGGCAATCTGACCAGCGTGACCATCGACGAAGAAGGTCGCGTCAAGCTGACCTATTCCAACACCAAGACCGAGACCCTGGGCGCGGTCGCCATGGCCGATTTCCGCGATCCTCAAGGCCTAACCTCTGTGGGCGGCGGCCTTTACGAAAGCCGCGATGGCGGCCAGGTGCGTCTACTGCCCAGCGGCGAGGACGGGGCCGGGACCCTTGTTGCTCAGCAGATCGAGGCTTCCAACGTCAATCTCGCCGAGGAGTTTGGCGAACTGATCCTCGTCCAGCGCGGCTTTCAGGCCTCCTCGCAGGTGGTCAGCATCGCCAATGATATGATCCAGCAGCTCTTCAGCATCAGAGGACAAGGATGACGAGGCAAGCCCGTTCCTGGGCGCCGCCGTCGATCGCCGAAAGCCCGGCCTTGCGCGCCAAGGTCGCTGAGGCGGTCAGCGATTGGTCGTTTGCCTGGTTTGCAAGATTTCGCCTGACCGTCGGGCGCTGGGACATCGTCCGCGGCGATCCGTGGACAGGTGTCGAGGGTGTGCGGGTCGAGGGCCAGGCTCTTGGTCTGGCGCGTGGAGAGCGCGCAGCCCAGCGCCTGCACGAGCGGGCCTTTGGGGTCGATTTGTCCGCAACACCCTTGAGCGAGGCTGATCGGCGGGTCGTCGACGGCTTTGCGCGGGAGATGTTCGACGATCTCCTGGCTGGCCTCGAGCGCGCTTTGAGTCTTGGCGATTTTCGTCCTGAAGCCGCGGCCACGTGGGACGGCGGGATTAAGATCGGACTGACCGACGACAGCGGCGCGGTGCTGGTCTGGCTCGTCGCACCCTTGGCGGCCGTCCTGCCGATCTGCCGCTCGGCGCTAGCGCCGCCAAGACCTCGCGCGCCGCCGCTTGGCCGCCGTGCGGCGCTGGCCGCGGCCGCAGTGAGACTGGATGTGATATTGGGCTCGGCGGATCTGACAATCGGCGAGCTTCGCACCCTGGCCCCAGGCGACGTCCTGGTTCTTGATCGGGGTCTGCACGATCCCGTCGCGCTTGTCATTCCGGGCTCCGAGCGGCCGTTCCTCAACGCACACATGAAACCGGCTGACGACCACACGACCTTGAGCCTTTTGCCGGCCTGACGAAACGAAAAGACATGACCCTACAAAGTAAGATCACTCCACCCGCCGGTACCGCTAGCGGCGCGGCCGATGTCGGCGCCCCGCTGGTTTCCCTAGAGGCGGCCCTGTTCCAGGACGTCAAGGTCAAGCTGCGGGCGCGGCTTGGCGAGATCGAGATGAGTGTTCAGGAGCTATTGGCTCTGCGATCGGGCGAGGTTCTCAAACTCGACCGCCGGGTCAGCGAACCGGTGGACCTCTATGTCAATCAGGCCCTGATCGCCCGTGGCGAGATCGTCGCCGTCGACGATCATTTTGGCGTACGGATCGTCGAGATCGCCGCCGCGCCATGAGCCCTCTCAGGACTTCGCGATTGGGCGGGTTGACCGGGCGCTCTGTGCCGACGCTTGTCTTGGTGGCGGTTCAGGCTGGACCAGCTTTTGGCGGGGTCCTGGGCGGCGCCGCCCCAAGCGACGTGCCCTGGCTGCGCTTGGCGGCCGCCCTGATCCTGTGCCTTTTGTTGGCCCTGGCCGGCGCCCTGATCCTGCGAAAGCGCCTGGGGGCGGGCGCTTCCGCGCCCATCAAGTTGAAGGATCTGCTCGCCAGCCTTGGCGTTGTCACGCCCTTGGCGCCGCCTCAGCGTCGTTTGCGTTTGGTCGAGACTGTCAGGCTCAGCCACAACATCGACATCTGCGTCATGCAACTGGATGATCGCGACATCCTGGTGGCGGCCACAGCCCAGGGCGTCGTGCAGTTGGTTCCTACCGCCGCTAGCGAAGCGGCGAACCAATGATCTCGGTTCTGTCGCGCGCTGCGCTGATCTCGCTCTTGCTCCTGCTGTGTGGCGGCGCGCCGGCCCTGGCGGCCGTCGGCGCCGCGGTGGCCCAGCCGGTCGTCGCGGCCGTTGAGCCGCGGATCGAACCCACGACGGTTGAACCTACAACGGTCGCACCCGCGGCGGCCGCGCCCAAGACGATCACGCCCAGACCCTTCCGAGAGGCAGCAACGGCGACGCCGCGTGCGACCAGCGTCGAAAAGACCAAGACCGCTGACGTCATTCGCATCGCCGTGGTCCTGACCCTGGCCGGCATGGTCCCGATCATCGCCATCTGCATGACGCCGTTCGTGCGCATCATCGTGGTGCTGTCGATGATCCGCCACGCCTTTGGCATGCCCGAGACGCCGCCCAGCCAGGTCTTGGTCAGTTTGGCGCTGTTCCTCACGGCCTTTACTATGATGCCGACCTTCACCCAGGTGAACGACAACGCCTTGCGGCCCTTCCTGGACGGGGCGATCTCAGTCGAGCGGGCCATGGACGAGGGGGCCGAGCCAATGCGGCGGTTCATGCTGCGCCAGGTGCGCGACAAGGATCTGCAGGCCGTCTACGTTATGGCCAAGAAACCGCTGCCGGCTTCGGCCCAGGAGGTCGGGCTGATGGAGCTGACCTCGGCCTTCATGCTCAACGAGTTGCGCGTCGCCTTCAAGATCGGGTTTGTGATCCTGCTGCCGTTCCTGCTGATCGATCTGGTTGTCTCGGGCATCCTGCTGTCGCTGGGCATGCTGATGGTGCCACCCTCCACCCTGGCCTTGCCGATCAAGATCTTGATGTTCGTCCTGATCGACGGCTGGACGCTTGTGCTCGAAGGCGTCGTCGGAAGCTTTCGATGACCGACCGCTCCGAGCTGCGCGCCGCGCCGGACTCGGAAAGCCTCGACGCGGAGGCGGCGCTGTGGCGCGCGTTTGGCGAGACGCGCGCCCAAGGCGCGCGGGAGCGCCTGTTCAACCGCCACATGGATTTCGCCAAGATGGTCGCGGCCCGGCACTTTCGTCGCGGGCGCGCGCCTGACATAGAATTGCTCGAGCTGCGCCAGCTGGCCTATGCCGGCCTGCTGGAAGCGATCGATCGCTTCGATCCGGCCCAAGGCGCGCCGTTCAGGGGCTATGCCGCGCGGCGGATCATGGGCAGCATTCTAAACGGCGTGGCGAAACTCAGCGAACTGCGCGAGCAGATCTCCTTTCGCAGCCGAGTGCGGGCCGATCGGCTGCGCTCGTTGACGGCAAACGGCATGGGTCAGGCCGATGCGGCCGATGCGTTGCAGGCCTTGACCGACCTGGCCGTCGGCCTGGCCATCGGCTTCATGCTTGACGGTTCGGGGCTGGTTGCCGCGCCTGGCGAGGCCGATCCGGCGCCGAGCGCCTATGACAGTCTGGTCTGGCGCGACATGCTGCGGCGGCTGACCAACGAGATCGCCGCCTTGCCCGAACGCGAGCGGCTGATCGTGCGCGGCCATTATCTCGACGGCGTCGATTTCGAAAGTCTCGCGCGCCTGTTGCAGATCAGCAAGGGCCGGGTCTCACAACTTCACAAGGCCGCCCTAGGCCGCATCCGCGCGCAACTGGCGCGCGCCGATGTTTTCAGTTTCAGACCGTAAGGAGATCGCCATGCAAAGTCCCTCGCGCCTTTGTCCCCAACCGAAACTGACTGCGGCGCTGCAAGCGGCCGGGCAGGGGGACGATGCCGGCCTGGACGCCGTCAACGCCTTGCTGCGCGACTACTGGGACGATCCGACCTTGCATTTCCTGAAAGGATCGCTGCTGGCGGCCCTCAAGCGCTATGACGATGCGCGACTGGCCATGGGCCGGGCCCTTGAGATCGCGCCTGACTATCCCGTCGCCCGCTTCCAGCTGGGGCTTCTGCACCTGAGCTCGGGCAACGCGGACGCGGCGCGCCAGGTCTGGGCTCCGCTCGACGGCCTGCCGGCTGAGGATCCCTTGCGCCTCTTCGCGCGCGGCCTCGATCTTATGGCCCGCGACGAGTTCGACGCGGCCAGAACCCTGCTTGAGGCCGGCTTGGCCGCCAACGGCAACGGGCCGATGAATGCCGATATCCGGCTGATCTTGGAACAGATGGATCGTCCGGGGCCGGTCGCGGGCGGGGAGGGCGATGCGACCTCTTCGGCGCACTTTCTGCTAGCCCAGCAGGGCGCGCGGCGCACAACGCACTAGCTGGCGCCGCCGTGCATCATCTCGGCTAGATCGACCACGCGCCGCCGCAGCCGCCGAATCTTTGGGATCGTCTCTCCGCAGGGGTCACGCGGAGCTTGGTCGATTGAATGTCCGAAATCTGGAGCTGCTCCAAGGGCAGCTATTGGCGCGACCTCGACCATTACGAGCTCATCAGGATTGGCTGAGAAGATCGGCCCGCAAATCGCTGAAAGAGCGACGCCCGCCCGCCTTTCCTCACCCCTAAACTCGCCTCTAGGTTTCCTAGAGCGCTTGGCCACTATAGGGAGGGGGGGCGGCACGCGGTCGCGAGTGGGACGCGCGACATGGAATGGCCATTCCTCCTTGCGCTCGGCGTATGGGTTTTTCGGCAGCAGAAGGCGATACAGGGCCTTGAGCGGCGCCTGGATGACGCGGACGAGCGGAAACGACTGACGGTAGACGATGCAGCAAGGCCTGAACCCGTCTTTCCGCAAAGATCGCCATCGATCGTCTCGGCGGCGTCTGTCGGGCAGCCCGATCCAGGGTTCGCGCTCGCACCGTCCACGGCTTCGACCAGGTCTGTTGAGGCCGTTGTTGAAGACGCAACCGACCCTGCGGTCCCGCGGTCCATCGAGGCTACGCGCACACCAGAGCCCGAACCCCTCTTCATCTCAGCGCCCGCTACGGAGCGTGCTCGGAAGACGCACCCAATACGGCCGCCGGTCACGCGCGAGGCGATCTCCACGTGGTTGTCGGAGAATGGTCTGGCCTGGATCGGCGGTGGCGGTTTGGCTTTGGGCGGTCTGCTGCTGGTCGGTTACGCCGCGCAGCGCGGGTTCTTCACGCCCGAACTCCGCATTACCTTGGCGGTGATATTGGGCGCTCTGATGCTCGCGGCCAGCGAGTGGATCTTGCGCCAGAAGCAGTCAATCGCCGGCGGGCGCCATCTGTTGGCGGCGGCCGTTTCCGCCGGGGCTGGCGCAGTCACGTTGTACGGCGCGGTCTGCGCCGCCCACGGTCTCTACCAATTGATCCCACTGGGCGTGGCGGCGGTTCTTGCCGGAGCCATATCTCTGGGGCTGCTGGGACTTTCGTTGCGGCACGGCGAGCCCTTAGCCCTGGTCGCTCTGGTCGGCGCGGTGTTCGCACCAAGCTTCACGGATTTGGCCCATTGGAATTCCTTTGCACTGACAGCCTACGCCCTCCTGATCGGGGTAACGGGCTTTTCGATCGCCGCCGCGCGGCGGTGGGGCAAGGCAGGCGGCGCGACAACGATCGGCCTGTTATTGTTGAGTGTCTCGTTCATCGCCGAACCGTCATATCCTCGCGCCGATGTCCGTCCAGGCCCTGGCGGCCGTCGGTCCGTTTGCCGCGACGCTGTGGAGGAGGCGCTTTGCCGCGGACGCCGCCGGCGATCCAGCGGGGCGCGATTTTCAACGCTTGCCTGCCGTCGCCTTGGTTCTGAGCTCCCTGGCCTCGCTCAGCCTGTGGTTCGCCACCTCGACCAACGCCGTGCACCTGCCGGCCGCAGCCTTCCTGTCGGGGCTCTTAGTGGTGCTGGGCGCGATAATGGTGGCGCGCGACATTGTTCGACCAGCGCTGTTCGCGGCCCCGGTGGGCATGGCGATCACCTGCCAATTGCTGGTCATGGCGTTGATGGCCCGTTCGCCGACCTTCCCGGCGCAACTACCTTGGTTGTACGCCCTGACCAGTCTGATCCCCGCGGCCGCTCTATGGGTCGCCTTACGCTTGGCGGTCGAGCCCCGCACGCGGATGCTGGCCATCGGCGGGATGGGCGTCGCCGTGTTGGCCAGCGTGACCTGGCCCTTGCTTCGCGCGGCGCATATCGACTTCGGCTGGATCCCGGCCGCCGTACTGGCCACCGCCATGTTCGCTTTGTCGGCTTTGATCGCGCGCCGCGTCGAACAGGCGTCGGTTGATCGCGGCTTGGCGATCTGGTTGGCGGCCGCCGCTGAATTGGGCTTCCTGGCAATTCACGCCGTTACCGCCCCGCGCTTCGAACCCACAGCCTTCGCCCTGGCCGCCGCGCTCTTGGCCCTCGCCGCGTCACGCTTGCCTTGGCGAGGCCTGGCGGCGACCAGTGTTGCCGGCGGTCTGCTGGCTTTCGCCGCCATGCTGCGGCCCGAGTTCATCGGTGCGACCCTTGAGGGGCGCCTTCTGCTGCCGATCATGGCGGCCATCAGCGCCTCGACTGCCCTGCTGCTGGTTGCCGCGGCGCATTTGATCTGGAAGGGCGGAGGTGAAGCGGCGCGTAACGAGGCAGAGGCTCAGCGCGCGGCCGGATTGCTGGTTACCCTATTGGCCTTGTTTGTTGGCCTCCACGTGGTGCTCGCTGGGGGCGATCGTCGGGTCCAGGACGGCTTGTTCGAGGCCTCCATGCGGACGCTGCTATTGCTGAGTGCAGGCCTATTGTTGGTATTGCGCCAGCGCGACGACGACGGGCCGATCGCTCGTTGGCGCACTGTGATTGTGATCAGTTTGGGCGTCGCCCATGGCTTGGTGCTGCAGGGCCTGGTCTGGAATCCCTGGTGGGGCGCGGGCCAAACGCCGGCTGGACCGGCCGTGCTCAACACCCTGATCCTTTCCTATCTGGCGCCTGTGGGACTGCTGGCGGCGGTCGCCTGGCGTCGCAGGCCGGCCATTGATGCGTGGACCAGAGGCTGGGTCCTGGCCGCGCCAGTGTTTGGCTTTCTATGGGGCCTACTGGTCCTGCGTCACTGGTTCCATGACACGGAAATGGCCCAAGCGGCCTGGGGGCGACTGGAGCTTGCCGCCGACGCGGTGCTGCTAATGCTGACCGCCCGCGCCCTTTTCGAACCCCGCCTGGGCATGATGTCGCCCCAGGCGGCGTGGCTGCGCGCCGCAGCGCCGATCGTGGGCGGGCTGGCCCTGGGCGTCACGGCCTTGGTCTTTGGCTTGCTTGTGAGCCCATGGTGGGGCGCGTTCTCTGGGCCTATCACCTTGGCGAGCGGCGCCCTGCTGTTTGCCCTCCAGACCGTGGCCATCGCCCTGGCTTGGGAGGTCAGCCGCAAGGAGGCGACCGTCGGTCGGGCCGCGCTGGTCGTGGCGGTGGCTTTGAGCCTGTCGTTGGCGGCGCACCTGATCCGCTGGGCCCTCCACGGTCCGTTCCTTTCGGTCGGGGTGATCGGTCGGATCGAAGGCGCGGCCTATGCCATTCTCGCCTTGGTCGCGGCGCGCCAATTGATGGCGCCGCGTCTGGCCAATCGACCCAGCACCGATTGGCTAGTCCGAGCCGCACCAGTGGTCGGTTGGCTATCCTTGGTCGTCGCCATCTTGGTGTTCGGAATGAGGTCCAGTCCCTGGTGGGGGCCGTTCAGTCAGCCGCTGGTGCCGGCGGGTTCGGCGGTCCTGCTCTTTGGCCTTTACCTGGGCGGAGCGGCGGCCATGCTCTGGCTGCGCCGGGGGGACGGTCGGTTCGACCGCGCGGCTTTAGCGGCGGCGATCGGCACTCTGTTTGTGTTGCTGACCTTGGTGATCCGTTACGTTTTCCACGGTGCGTCCATGGGCATGGCGATGAGCGGGGAGAGTCTCGAGACCTGGACCTTCTCGGCCCTATGGGCGGTGTTTGGCCTGGTGGTCCTGGGCCTTGGCGCCGCACGCAAAGATATCGTCCTCCGCTGGTCAGGCCTGGCGACGCTGTTGTTTACCGCCGGAAAGCTGATGTTGTTTGATCTGGCCCGACTTGAAGGCGTGACGAGAGCAGCCTCATTTCTCGCCGTTGGAGCGCTGTTCGTGGTCGGGGCCTTGGTGGCTCGCCGGCTAAACGCTCGGCACAAGTCAGCACCCGAAGCTGCGAGTCCTAGCCCTTAGGAATTCAAAGGGCCGAATTGTCGGTAGAACGCGCAGCCTCGGTCGAACGCTGCCCCAATGTCCGGAATCTGGAGCTGCCCCAAGGTCAGCTCATGGCGCATCTCGAACATCGGCGGCGCGCTAGAGATCGACGTCTCCATCCTCGTCCGCGAAAACAAACTGCGAGACTCCGAGAGAACATTTCTTCGTGTTTCGTCGGCGCGGCTTTTTGATTTTAATCTCGAAAGAGTAGTTCGCACGCGTGTCCAACATGGCGCGCCACCGCCTGATCAGGCGGTGGCGCGAGGCCACATCGCGCGCTACAGCCTATTTTGTCGTTGGGGTCATATCAGCGCCCAGCCATCGCTCGCGAAACGCCAGCTGCGCCTTGGTCGGTTTCAGTTTGGCGGCCTCGAATCGAACGATCTCGAGGGAAGGATCGGCGGCGACTTTCAGCGGCGCTTCGCGGGTCTGGCCGCGCTGGATGAAGCGCACCCTGGTTGCCTCATCGGGCTTCAGCCGTTCCAGCGCGTCCTGCCAGTCTGCTTCGGTGGCGAATTCGAACCGTCCGACGCCAAGAATGCGATCGCCGGATTCCATGCCAGCCGCATAGAGGGGGCTGTCCGGCGTCGGCGCCTCGGCCAGCAATACCTCGGACCCGTTCACGCGCACCCGCTGGGCGCCCAGCCAGGCGCGCTTTGGGGCTTTGCGCTGAAGTTTCAGTCCGGCCTGGGCCAGTAGCGGCTCGAAGTCGGGCAGATGCGAGCCCTCGACGCTGGCCTTGAAAAAGCTGTCCGCGAAGGCTGCATCGCCCGTCAGCGCCGCCAACGCCTGACGCAGGTCCGCAGGCTTGTAGGGGATCTCCGGCGCCCCGTGCGTCCGCCAGAGCTGGCGCATGTAGTCGTCCAGGGTCAGGGCGGTGGGACGGCCTCGCAACTGCAGGTCCAGCGCCAGGCCGATCACCGCGCCATAGGGATAGTAGGACGTGAAGATATTGGCGTTGGTCGGGTCGAGGGCGGCGGCCGCATCGACGAAAGGCGCGCGCAGGCTCATGTCCTGAGGTGAGCCGTAGCTGCGCCCGGGACCAGTGACCACGCCGTTCAGCGTGCCGGTCAGGCCTTTCAGATACTCGTCTATGGTCGACTGGCCCGAGCGGCGGATCAATAGCGGCCCGTAGTACTGGGTGAAGCCTTCAGCCAGCCACAGGGACGGGGTTGGATTGGCCTTAGTGAAGTCGAATGGCTCCAGTTCCGCCGGTCGGAGGCGCTCGACGTTCCAGGCATGGAACAGCTCGTGGCTCGCCGTGCCCAACTGGACGAAGTTGCCCCGGAACAGCGACTGGGAATTGCTGATGAAGGTGGAATTTCGGTGCTCCATGCCGTCGCCGGTGATCTGCGGCATGTAGTCGGCGATGAAGGTGTAGGTCCCGTGGTCGAACTTGGGCAGATCGCCGAACACCTTGATGTGCTCCGGCACGATCTTCTTCAGCTTGTCGGCGAACTTGTCGGCGTCTTCATCCGTACCGGGATGATGCAGGGCCAGGCGGAAAGTGTAGGTCCGGCCCGCATCGGTCACCTGCCATTCGCGCAGCGCGAAGTCGCTGATCTCGGTCGGGCTGTCCATGAAGTACTGAAGGTTTGGCGCCCAGTAGGTGTCCGCTTCGCTGGTGGCGGGGAGCTGGGTGGCGACCTTCCAGCTGGGGTCGGCGCGCTTGAACCGCACCCGGATCGGCTTGTCGTCATAGCCGCTGGCCCACAGGAAGGTGGCGGGCATGTTGAGGTGGGCGTGGGTCGCATCGATCTGCGAATAGGTGCCGTCGCCCCGGTCGGCATAGAGGGTGTAGGTGACCTGAACCGTGCCGTCGTGACCGGCAATGGTCCAGCTGTACGGGTCGGTCCGCTCTACGGTCAGAGGCCGACCTGCGCTGTCAGCGGCACTCACCCGATAGACGTTCTTGGCGAACTCATGGATGGCGTACCGCCCTGGCGACGAACGCGACATCTGTACCCGTAGCGGCCCGGTCGGAACCTTGCGGTAGGTCGCGGTGATCTGCGCCTCGTGGTGGCGCGCATTGTCGAACGCCACATCGTAGTGCACGGGCGCGTTCGCGCCTGGGTCCTGCGCCATGGCGCCGCCAGCGGAGAACAGAGCAAAGCCCGCCAGGCCGATCAAAGAGTTCCGCATTCGTCCCCCGAAGGCTGCCGCCAATAATTCGCGGCCAGTAACAGGCAACATGCGAGGTAGGCGCAGCGGTCGCAAGGGCCGTATGCGAGCGATCGTCCGTCATCCCGCCCGAGGTGCGGCGGGGCATAGGGTCTCGTCGCCTGGACCGCTCGCGATCAGTGGGGGGTGGGGTTACCAACCGCAGGACGTCTCCAGCCCGCGACCAGACGACGAGAAAATAAGAATACGTCTAGTTAAAACTGGAGTCAAATAGCTTCGAGCATTTTTCCCACATGGAACCTCTTCGCGACGGCGGGGCGAACGCCGATGCGAAGAGCGCTAAAGCGCGCGTCATGAGTTCCCGCACATCATTCAATAACACGTTGCATAATTACTGGTTTCACCAGAAAATACTCCCCTTCGTCCGCGTTGCAGATGTCACGAGTCCCGATGCCCCGAGCCACCCCCGATGCCGCCAAGGCCGCGCACACCAAGCTTTTGCGGCAGGAAGCCGGTCGATGGCTGAAAGCGGCCCGGGAGGCCGCAGGTCTCACCCAGGCCCAGCTCTCTGAACAGGTAGGGCTGCGCTACTACACCTTCGTCTCCCAGGTGGAGAGCGGCGTCGGCCGCCTGCCGATCGAGACCCAGGCCGCCTGGGCCAAGACCCTGCATCTGGACGAGGCCGACTTCGCAAGGACGCTGCTGGCCTATTATGAACCCGAATTGCACCGGCTGCTGTTCGAGAGCGACGCCTCTCCCAGCCGGGCCTCCGCCTAGCGATCGCTGAGAGTCTTTCGTCGTGGGCACAGTCCTTTCGTTCGCCAATCGCATCTTCGGCGCCGTGCAATGGACTGCGTCGGAACGGAGCCGTCTCGAGGCGCTGACCGAGCAGTTCTTCGGCGCCGCCGACGACGGCGCGCCGTGGTGCGCTGTGACGAACGAGGATGACTAGGTGCTGGCGCACGTCGCCCGCGTCGCCGACCAGTTCCTGGTGCATTTCGTGGCGGAAGACGTCATGGCGCGCGGCGCCAATCTGCGCGACGCCCTGGGTCAATGGTTGAGCCCGGAGCCTCAACGCACCGGCGTGGTGGTGCCGTTCAACAGGGTGCATAACGGCGCGGATGTGCTGGTCCTGCTGGCGGTCGCCACCTTCCTGGAAGACCAGCTTCGCTTCAGCGCCCCGCATCTGGCGGATGGCGGGGCGTGGCTGGCGGCCGCCCCATCCGTGGTGGAGCCTGGGTCGCAGCCGGAGCTTCACGCTGAGGGCGAGCCGAAAGGCGAGGGGGCGGCGGGGCGCGAGCCGCCGTCTGACCGACCCTCTGGCCAAGCCGCAGAACCGCAGACCCACGCCGAGCCCGGTCCCGATCAGGCAACGCACCGATCACAGCCCGCCGGGATCGCCGAGGCTTCTGTTTCGGCTGAATCCGCCAAGCCCGGCATCCAGGCGGCCACGCCGAGGGAAATGCCGCAGATGCGCGGCGGCGACGGAGACGACGCGATGGTCGGCACCTCGCGGGCGGAGCGGCTGGTCGGTGGTCCGGGGAATGACTTGCTGATCGGCGGTGGCGGGCGCGACATCCTGGACGGCGGTCCCGGCGATGATCGGATTGTCCTGACCTCCGAGGCCGCCGCCTTTGGCGGGACCGGCGCCGACACCTTCGTGATCAGCGCGCCAGCCGTTCTGGACCGTCCAGACACCCTGCTGGGCACGATTTACGACTTCAACGCCAGCGAGGGAGACCGGCTCGTGGCCTCCGGAAGCGACCTCGTCATTCTGGGGCGTCCGGGGGGCGAACCGGCCGACCTTGGCTTTGCGTCGAAACCGGATGCCGACCAGCGCGTCTCGGTCGATCTCGACGGCGACGGTCGCGCCGACAACTACATTCTGCTCACCAGCGCCTCGCCCCATGCCGCGGCAGCCACGCCGCCGTCGTGCTCGCTGGCGTCTTTCCGGACTGGACCGAAATCGTCGGCTGACGGGGCCCTGGCTCCGCCGTAGATGCGACATGGTTTGATATATAATAAAAACTAGACATGATATTACTGGATATCGTTGCGTTGTCCTGCGCCACCCGCGCGCCGATCAACCAGTCTGGACCCTCCCATGACCCTGCACAGTGAACCCAGCGCGCGCGGCGTGCTGGGTGTCGACGCTCCGCCCGTTGCGCCGGTCCCCTGGCCCCGCGTGTCGGTAGTCATCTGCACCCTGGACGAACACGAGGCCATTGGCGGGGTTCTCGACGATGTCGTCGCCGATCTGGCCCACGTCCCGCACGAGATCATCGTCGTCGACGATTCGGTCGTCGATCGGACGGCTCAGGTCGTTCGATCCCGCGCCTGGTCGAATCCCGACATCCGACTGGTCCGCCGCGAGGGCGCGGGCGGACTGGCCTCGGCCGCGATCGCCGGCTGGGATGTCGCGCGCGGCGATGTCCTGGCGATCATGGTCGGCGACGCACAGCACGATCCGCGTTTGATCGGCCGCATGGCCGGCACGCCCGTCGATGTCGCCGTGGCCAGCCCTTATATGGCCGGCGGCGGCTCGGGCTTGGCGGGTTACCGCCACTGGCTGAGCCGCGCTGGCGTTAACGTCACGGGTCTGCTGCTGGGTTTGCGTCTTGCCGATCCGATGAGCGGCTGTTTCGTGATGACCCGCGCCTGGTACGAGTCAGTTCGGCCGCGCCTGTCGGGCCTGGGCTTCAAGATCCTGATCGATATCGTCGCCTCTGATCGTCGTCGGCCCCGCCTGCTGCAGATCCCGACCGCCTTGCGGCCGCGCGCTGGCGGCGTGTCGAAGCTCGACCTGCGCGTGGTTTTCGATCTCGTCGCCCTGCTGGTCGAAAAGCGGACAGGCGGAGCGCTGCCGGCGCGCATGACCCAGTTCCTGTTTGTGGGTTCGCGGCTGGTACGGCGGGGGCCTTGCTGGGCGCCTTCTGGAACTATGGCGCCGTGCAGCGCCTCACCTGGCGGCCGCTGACCGTGGCGCAGCGCGCCCGGGCGCTGATCGCCAACCTCGCGGGGAGGACAGCGCGTTGATTGCAAGCCTCAAGACCCGACTGCCGGCGCTCGATCGCCGGCGGCGCTGGGCATTGGTAGGCGCAGTCTTGCTGCTGGCCGCCTTCGCCATCCGCAGCGGGCAATTTGGCAATCCGCTGATTCACGTCGACGAGAACTTCTACCTGCTGGTCGGCGACCGGATGCTGCACGGCGCCTTGCCCTATGTGGACATCTGGGATCGCAAGCCCGTCGGCCTCTTCCTGCTCTTCGCCGCCATCCGGCTGCTGGGCGGCGACGGGATCGTCCAGTACCAGGTGGTGGCCACCCTGTGCGCCGCCGCTACAGCTTTCGTCATCGCCCGCATGGCCGCGCCCATGGCGGGGCTCAAGGCCGCGACCGTCGCCGGTGTCGTCTATCTGCTGCTGCTGGGCCTCGTGGGAGGCACGGGCGGTCAGGCCCCGGTCTTCTACAACCTCTTGGTCGCCGGGGCAGCCTGGGCGACGCTGATCGTCTCGACCCGCCCCGGCGTCTCGCCCGGCCAGATCCGCCGCCATGGCCTCATCGCCACGGGCCTGATCGGCCTGGCCATGCAGATCAAATATACGGCGGTCTTTGAAGGCGTTTTTCTGGGCGTGTCGCTGATGTGGGCGTTCTGGCGCTGCAGCGAATGGCTGTCGCATCTCGCGATCGACACCGCGCTCTGGATCGGCCTAGCCTTGGCGCCGACCCTGGCGGCTCTGGCCCGGTACGCCTGTCTGGGTCATACCGAGGCCTTCCTCTACGCCAACTTCCTGTCGATCGGCGACCGCTCCGGCGCGTCGCCGGACGAACTTCTGTATCGCCTGTCCAAGGCCTGGAAGGCTCTGCACATCCCGCTGTTCGCGGTTGTCCTGGCGGCCGTTCTGGAACCCTGGCGACGCTTTACGGCGGGGCCAGCGACCTTCGGTTTCGCCCTGATCTGGCCAGCGGCGGCGGTCGGCGGTTATCTGGTGTTCGGCACCTAGTTCGACCACTACGCCTTGCCGCTGTTCGCGCCTCTGGCGCTAGCCTGCGCGCCGCTGTTCGCCTACCGGCCCTACCGTTTCGGCGCCGTTGCAGCGGCGCTGATGATCCTGTCGGGCTCTGTCGCCAATGCGGTGATCATCCGCAAGATCCAGCTCAAGCGCGGTCATCAGGCCGAGATGACGGCCCTGGTCGATGCAATAAAGCCGCGCCTCAAGGGCTGTCTCTATGTGTGGAACGGCGACCCGATGCTCTATCACCTGAATAGATCGTGCTTGCCGACCCGCCACCCCTTCGCCGGACATTTGAATCTGTTGCGGGAGAATGGCGCCATCGGCGTCGATCAGGCCACGGAGGTGCGACGCATCCTGGCCGGACGGCCAAGCGTCATCGTTGATCATCAGCCGGCCGCCCGGGACTTCAACTTCGAGGTCGTAGAAATCGTTCAGACGGAGCTTAAACGGGCCTAAAAACCGGTCAAGGTCGTCCCGCTGAGGCGGACTCGGCTGGTCGTCTACGAACGGATACCGGGTCGCTGACGCTTCAGCGATGCGGGCGTTATTGTTCGACGTCGCCGGACCGTCAAAGAGTGGCAGAACTCGCGATACCGGTACCAATTTTGGCTTCTCTTCCTGCCGGCCGCCATGCTTATGTCCCGCCGCCGCGCCCGCTGCGGAGATGATCGGCAAGATCGCGAAAGGGAGAAAACGATGATGCGTCTAGCGAGCCTTGTCGTTCTGTTTGCCGTCAGCGCGCCGCTGGTCGCCCAGGCGGCGCCCGTCGAACCCTATCGCGACCCTGCCCTGAGCGTTCAGCAACGCGCTGCGGATCTCGTCGGACGCATGACCCTCGAGGAGAAGGCCGGCCAGTTGCGCGACGTTGCTCCAGCGATCCCCCGTCTGGGCGTCTCGCGCTATAACTGGTGGAGCGAGGGCTTGCATGGTGTCGCGCGGGCTGGCAACGCCACGGTCTTTCCACAAGCCGTCGCCCTGGCCGCGACCTGGGACGCGCCGCTGATTCATGACGTGGCCGACGTTATCAGCACCGAGTTTCGCGCCAAATATGTCGAGCGGGTCGGGGCCGATGGCGGCTCGGACAAGTATCGCGGCCTGACTGTCTGGTCGCCCAACATCAACATCTTCCGCGATCCGCGCTGGGGCCGGGGGCAGGAGACCTATGGCGAGGATCCGCACCTGACCTCGCGGATGGGCGTGGCCTTCATCCATGGTCTGCAGGGCGACGATGCCAAGGTCTTCAAGACCATCGCCACGGCCAAGCATTACGCCGTTCACAGCGGTCCCGAGGTCAACCGCCATCGCGACGACATCCATCCCTCGGCCTATGACCTGGAAGACACCTATCTGCCCGCGTTCCGCGCCAGCGTGGTCGAGGGCAAGGTCCAAGCCTTCATGTGCGCCTATAATGCGGTCGACGGTGTGCCGGCCTGCGCCAATCGGCCCTTGATCGACCCCCTGCGCAACACCTGGGGCTTCACCGGGCACGTCGTTTCGGACTGCGCGGCGGTGTCCGACTTCCACCGTGAAGACGCTCACCGGTGGGTCAAGACGCCCGAGGACGCCGTCGCGGCCGGGTTCGTAGCCGGTATGGACCTGATCTGCGGCGAGTTCGGCCCCGGCAAGAGCGCCGACCCGCAACCCATCATCACCGTGGTCCGTGACGGACGCCTCGCCGAGGCCGTGATCGACCAGGCCGCGCGGCGACTGTTCGAGGGCCGCATCAGCCTTGGCCTTTTCGATCCGCCCGGGGCCTCGGCCTATGCGCGTATCCCGGCGACCCAGAACGACACGCCGGCGCACCGCGCGCTGGCGTTGGAGACCGCCAAGGCCTCGCTGGTGCTGCTGAAGAACGACGGCCTGCTGCCCCTGAATGCCGCGCCGCGTCGCATTGCGGTGATCGGTCCCAATGCCGACAGCGTCGATGCTCTGGTCGGCAACTACAACGGCACGCCCTCGCGACCGGTCACCCTGTTGACCGGGCTAAAGGCCCGGTTCCCCCAAGCCGATATCGCCTATGTCGAGGGCGCGGGTCTGGTCGGTTCGCCGATGGCGCCGACCCCGGACGCCATCTTCTGCGTCGGTGAGACCTGCACCGCGCCCGGACTGAAGGTCGAGACGTTCGAGGGTCTGGAGCTGGCCGGTTCGCCGACCGAGGTCCGCGCCGAGACAAACGTCCTGTTCAGCTGGGGAAGACCGGCGCGTAATGCGCGGAAAACCTCGATGCGATGGACGGGCTACCTCACCCCCACCGAGACGGGCGAGCACCGGCTGCGTCTGGCGACCAGCAGCGGCTATCGGCTTTATGTCGACGAAAAGCTGGTGCTGGATGTCTGGGGTGAAGCTGCGCCGGCCGCCGCTCGGGAAGCTTCCGTTTCGCTGCGCGCAGGTCATCGCCATGCCTTGCGGATCGAGACCACCCAGACAGGCGACCGAGGCGATCAGCGCCTGAACTGGAGCCTGCCAAGCCAGGGCGCCGAGGCGGCCCTGGCCGCCGCCAGTCAGGCCGACCTAGTCGTCTTCGCCGGCGGTCTGACGGCGCGTCTCGAGGGCGAGGAGATGCAGGTCTACGCCGACGGTTTCGCGGGCGGCGACCGGACCAGTCTCGACCTGCCGGCGCCCCAGCAGGTGCTGCTCGAAAAGCTCAAGGCTGTCGGCAAGCCGGTCGTACTGGTGCTGATGAACGGCTCGGCGATGAGCGTGAACTGCGCGGACCAGCATCTGCCCGCGATCATCGAGGCCTGGTACCCGGGCGGCGAGGGTGGTCACGCGGTCGCTTCGCTGATCGCCGGCGACTTCAGTCCGTCGGGACGCCTGCCCGTTACCTTCTATCGCTCGGCCGAGGAGCTGCCGGGTTTTAGCGACTACGCCATGGCTGGGCGCACCTATCGCTACTTCACGGGCGAGGCGCTCTATCCCTTCGGATATGGCCTGAGCTACACGCGTTTTGACTATGCCGCGCCCGTGCTTGATCGCGTGCGCGTAAGGGCGGGGGAAACAGTCGCGGTGACGGTGGCCGTCACCAACAGCGGCGCCCGCGACGGCGCCGAGGTGGTCCAGCTCTATGTCTCGCGACCCGGCGAAAAGGGCCCGATCCGCGCGCTTCAAGGGTTCCAGCGTGTCGCCCTGAAGGCCGGCGAGGCTCGACAGGTTCGGTTCGCGCTGGACGCCCGGGCGCTCAGCGTCGTCGACGCCGCCGGTGCGCGCCATGTTGAGCTTGGACGCGTCGACCTGTGGATTGGCGGCGGGCAGCCAGGCGGACGCAAGGGTCTAGTCCCGCCATCAGGTGTTCCAACCAGCCTTGAGGTGTCGGGTCGAACAACGCTGGAGCCTTGACCCGCTACTGTGCTGTCAGGTCGGCCTCGGACTCCGACGCAGAGGCTTCGGCGGTCGCCTCGCCAATGGCCTGCACCACGGTCCAGGAGCGGCTCGTGATGCGGGTCGCCAGGGCTTTCTCGACGATGTTGTTGCTGAACTTCGACGCGCCGAGGCCATTGGGATAGGTGACGTAGAACTGCCGACTCTCGACGCGCAGTTGCTCGCCCTCGGTCAGCTTGGTGCGCAGGGCGCCGATCACCTTCTTGTCCGGCGGATCCTTCAGGAACAGCGTCATCAGCAGGCCCGGATCGGCTTCCGCGAATTCCGCATACGGATTGGCGGCGATAATCGCCGCCCAGGCCTGGGCGGTGCGGACATAGATGTCGGTGCGCAGGCCAAGGCGGGTGTGGATCTCGGTCTCAAGGAAGTTCTGCAGATCGGCGCCGGTGCGCTCGGGGCTGTCGAACACCAGATTGTTGGCTCCGCCGACCGCGCGCACGTCGCTGAAGTCCAGCTCGCTGAGCAGCTCTACGAAGGTCTCGGCCGCGATCGGCTTCTGGCCGCCGACGCTTGTGCCGCGGAGCAGGGCGATGTGGGTGGTCATTGAGGTCTAGGCCTGACTGTTCAGAGCGGCGAACCCGCGCTCCAGATCGATGATGAGGTCGGCCGGAGTCTCCAGGCCGATGTGCAGGCGCAGCAATGGACCTTCCAGTCCGACGGGGAAAGAGCGGCTTTTCAGTTGCGGATCGCAGTAGATGGCCAGGCTTTCATAGCCGCCCCAGGAGAAGCCCAGGCCAAACAGATGCAGGGCGTCGAGGAAGGCGTGGACCGCCTTTTCGCGCACGGGCTTCAGCACCACGCCAAACAGGCCGCAGGCCCCGGTGAAGTCGCGCTTCCACAGGGCATGGCCGGGATCGCCGGGCAGGGCGGGGTGCAGCACCTTCGCAACCTCGGGCCGCTCTTGCAGCCAGCCGGCGATGGCCAGACCGTTTTCGTGGTGGCGGGGCAGGCGGGTGGTCAGGGTGCGCAGGCCGCGCAGCATGGTGTAGGCGTCGTCGGGCGACACCGACCAGCCGATGTCCCACATGGCGTTGCCGAGCTGGTCGCCGATCACGGTGTCCAGCGTGGTGGCCGACCCCATGAAACAGTCCGAATGGCCGCCCACATACTTGGTCAGGGCTTGGACGCTGATGGTCACGCCATGGGCCAGCGGCTTGAAATAGAGGCCGGCCGCCCAGGTGTTGTCGATCAGGGTCAGCATCCCGCGCGCATTGGCCGCCGCCGCGATGGCTGGGACGTCCTGCATCTCGAAGGTCAGAGAGCCAGGGGCCTCCAGCAGGATCATCCGGGTCCTGGCCGTGGTCAGGGCCATCAGGTCGTCGGGCGTCAGGGCCGGGTCGTAATAGCTCGTCCTTACCCCGAAGCGGCTCAGCACACGGTCGCAGAACCGGCGGGTCGGCTTGTAGGCGCTGTCGACCACCAGGATCTCGTCCCCGGCCTTCAGCACCGCTAGCATGGCGCCGGTGATCGCGGCCAGGCCAGAGGGATAGAGAGTGACGTCGGGCGAGCCTTCCAGTTCGGCCAGGGCCACCTGCAGGGCGGCCGGCGACGAAAGACCCGTGATGCCGTAGCTGATCTGGTTATCGTCATAGAGCGACGCCGCATTGGGCATCAACACGGTCGAGCCGCGCTGGATCGGCGGATTGACCGTCCGCGCCGGCAGAACCGACGACGCGCCCGTGCGGATCAGGCGGGTTTCTTCATCCATGGGGTGCTCTCGGCGACGCGGCGAAGTCGTGGTTTAGGACGGCTCGCCCGATGCGCCAAGACGTCAGGCGGGTCCAGTGATGACCGGGGTATCTTCAAGGCCGCCCCATTCGGTCCACGAGCCGTCATAGACGGCGGCGCGGGGATAGCCGAGACGCGCCAAGGCCAAGGCGACGACCGAAGCCGTGATGCCCGAGCCGCAGGTCGCGGCGACCGGCTTGGCGACATCGACGCCGGCTTTGGTGAAGACTGCGCCTAGCTTGTCAGCCGCTCGCATCGTGCCGTCGGGCGCCAGCATGTCGCTCAGCGGAATGTTGCGCGAGCCGGGCATATGGCCGCCGCGCAGTCCGGCGCGGGGCTCGGGCGTTTCGCCTGTGAAGCGCCCGGCGGGGCGGGCGTCGATCACCTGCTCGCGGCCGGTGTCGAGATTGCGCCTCATCTGCTCCACCGAGCGGACGATGTCGGCCTGATAGCGGGGGGTGAAGTGGCGTTCTTGCGGCATAACGGGGCCGTCCTCGACCGGGTGGCCCTCGGCGATCCATTTGGGCAGGCCGCCGTCCAACACCACCACATCCTCGTGGCCCATGGCCCTGATGGTCCACCAGACCCGCGCCGCCGGCAGGATGCCGGTGCTGTCATAGACGACGATGCGTGCGCCATCACCCAAGCCCAGCTTGCGGACCCGCGAGGCGAACTTGATCGGGCTTGGCAGCATGTGCGGCAGGTCGGAGGTCTGGTCCGAAATCTCGTCGATGTCGAAAAATACCGCGCCCGGAATGTGGGCCAGCAGGAACTCTTTCTTCGGATCGCGCGGCGTGCCCGGCATGAACCACGATGCGTCGACGATGCGGACGTCGGGCGCCTCCAGGTGGTCGCGCAGCCAAGTGGTGGAGACGAGAGGGTCTTGGGTCATCTGCTGCGCCTTTCGGGGTCTGACTCGCCCCTGTTGGAGAACGACAGGATCGCGGCAACGGCCTTGCGGGGCAAGCGGTTCAGCACCCTTAAGCGCTGACGACATTCCAGCTGAAAAGGAGCCGCTGGATTATTTGATCTCGTGACCATCCCGCAGCAGCAGAATTGCCTGCCACCGCCTCCTGCAGGAAGACAGTTTCACCACCCAAACCGAGGAATTTCTTCAAGGCGATAGCTGCCGCCGCATCTGCTTTCGGACCGTCGGCAATGGAAAGCTCGTGGGCGAACACTGCCACGCCGACATTAGGTGACTCCCAGAGCCCCTCAGGTCCGTTCACTTGGAGATCCCCACCGAGGCTAACGAGGCCAACTGCTCGGCTGGTTTCAATGACCGCGGGTATCATCTCGATTGGCCAAGCCGCTCCACCACGTGCGGCTTCATTGACCCGAGGAGATCCGGCGGAAGATAGATGGCAAAGAGCGTTGGACTGCCCATTGCCTACATCCAGCCCGGTGTTGGCAGGCCCTTTTCGGCGAGGAACTCGGGATTGAACAGCTTGCTCTGATAGCGCGAGCCGTGGTCGCAGAGGATGGTCACGATGGTGTGGCCGGGGCCCATGGCCTTGGCCATGTGAATGGCGCCGGCGACGTTGATCCCGGACGAGCCGCCCAGGCACAGGCCTTCGTGCTGGACGAGGTCGAACACGACCCGGACCATCTCCTCGTCGTCGATCCGGAAGGGGTGGTCGATCGTCAGGCCTTCAAGATTGGCGGTGATCCGGCCCTGGCCGATGCCCTCGCTTATCGAGGTTCCTTCCGATTTCAGCTCGCCGTCCCTGTACCAGCTGTAGAGAGCCGCGCCGTGCGGGTCGGCCAGGCCGATCTTCACCGACGGCTTGCGCTCGCGCAGGGCGGCGGCGACGCCCGCAAGGGTGCCACCCGAGCCGATGGCGCAGATGAAGCCATCGACCTTGCCGTCGGTCTGCTCGAAGATTTCCGGCCCTGTAGTTCGGTAGTGGGCCTCGCGGTTGGCGACATTGTCGAACTGGTTGGCCCAGATGACGCCGTTGGGCTCGGTCTTCGCCAGTTCTTCGGCCAGGCGGCCCGAATAGCGGACATAGTTGTCGGGGTTGGAATAGGGTACAGCGTCCACCTCGACCAACTCGGCGCCGAGCAGGCGGATGGCGTCCTTCTTCTCCTGGCTCTGGGTGCGGGGGATGACGATGGTGGTCTTGTAGCCCAGGGCCGAGGCGACCATGGCCAGGCCGATTCCGGTATTGCCGGCCGTGCCCTCGACGATGCGGCCGCCGGGCTTCAGCAGGCCCCGGGCCTCGGCGTCGCGGATGATGCCCAGGGCGGCGCGGTCCTTGACCGACTGGCCGGGGTTCATGAATTCGGCCTTGCCCAGGATCTCACAGCCCGTCGCCTCGCTGGCGCGGTTCAGGCGGATGAGCGGGGTGTTGCCGATGGCGTTCAGGATGCTGGTCTTGATGGTCATGTGCGCGGATCGGGGAAGCTGAGGGCTGCGGGGCGAAGCGAACATGGTAGATCGTGTCGCGGCGAACCGAAGCAAGCCCAGTTTTCCTTAAGGCTGGCGCCAGGCAGTGAGCAAACCATGACGGAACAGGCACAGGGCGCGCTACGGCTGGTGCTGGGCGACCAGTTGAGCGAGGGCCTTTCCGCCCTGGCCGGGCTGAATCCGGACATCGATATCGTCCTGATGACCGAGTCGGTGGCCGAGGCCACGGCCTGGAAGCACCACAAGCAGAAGCTGGTTCTGGTCTGGTCGGCCATGCGCCAGTTCGCCGAGCGCCTGCGGGCTAAAGGCGTCCGCGTTCGCTATGTGACCCTGGATGATCCCGCCAATACCCGCTCGATCGGCGGCGAGATCGCGCGGGCCTTGGCAGATGAGTCGCTGGGTCGCGTGATCCGCACGGCCTGCGGCAAGTGGGGTCTTGAAGACCACCTGCTGACCTTGGCCAAGACCCTGCCGGTTCCGATGGAAACCCGCGAGGACGATCGCTTCCTGTGTTCCAGCAAGCAGTTCGGCGCCTGGGCCGAGGGGCGCAAGGAACTGCGGATGGAGTATTTCTACCGCGAGATGCGCCGCTCTACAGGCCTGCTGATGGACGGCGACAAGCCGGTCGGCGGGCAGTGGAACTTCGACGCCGAGAACCGCAAGAAGCTGCCGGCCGGCGTGCGGCCGCCGGAGCGCCTGAGAACACCGCCCAACGCCACGACGCGGGAGGTGATGGCCATGGTCGGGTCGGGGTTCGACGACCATTTCGGCCGCGTCGACACCTTTGCCTGGCCGACCAATCCCGAGGAAGCCGAAGCGATCCTCGACCACTTCTTCGATGACATGCTGGCAGGCTTTGGCGACTGGCAGGACGCCCTGAGCTGGGGGCGACCGTTCCTGTGGCACAGCCTGATCTCGCCGGCCCTGAACATCGGACTGCTGGACCCGCTGAACATCTGCCGTCGCGCCGAGGCGGCCTATCGGTCGGGCAAGGCGCCGCTCAACGCGGTTGAGGGCTTCATCCGCCAGATCCTGGGCTGGCGGGAATTTGTGCGCGGCGTCTATTGGCTGAAAATGCCCGAATACGCCCTGCGCAATGCGCTGGACGCCGAGGGCAAGCTGCCGTGGTTCTACTGGACCGGCGAGACCGACATGGCCTGCGTGGCCGACGCCGTGAGCGCCGCGCGCGACCACGCCTATGCCCACCACATCCAGCGGCTGATGGTTACGGGCAATCTGGCCATGCTGCTGGGCGTGCATCCCGACGCTGTCGACGACTGGTACATGGTGGTGTTCGCAGACGCCTATGAATGGGTGGAAATGCCCAACACCCGCGGCATGGCGACGTTCGCCGACGGAGGCATCGTGGGCTCGAAGCCCTATGCGGCCAGCGGAGCCTATATCGACCGGATGAGCGACTACTGCAAAAGCTGTCGCTATGACGTCAAGGACCGGCTGGGCGAAAATGCCTGTCCGTTCAACGCGCTGTACTGGGATTTCCTGGATCGCCACGAGAAGCGGCTCGCAGGCCTGGGGCGCATGATGATGCCGCTCAAGACCCTGTCGCGCATGCCTGACGCCGAACGGGTAGCTTTCCGCGCCAAGGCCGCAGCGACCCGCAAGGCCATGGGCGTCTAGAGCCCTTTCCGACCTGATGGCTTCATCAAGGGCGGGCGAAAAGGGCTCTAAATCAAAAGTTTAAAGCCTTTTTCGATCCGATAACCGTTTTACGCTTATCGGAAAATGCTCTAGCTGGCGCTGGCATGGGTCTCGATGACGTTCAGCAGCGCCAGAGGTCCGCCTGCCGTGGTCGCCGCGCACCAGACATTGTGCAGGCCTTCCACCTCGACCAGGCGGTTCTCGACGGCGTCGATCATGATGCCTTCGGCGATGTCGGAGGACACCTCGCCCAGAAGTTGCTCTTCCTGAAGCTCGTTGCACCAGGCGGTGACCGCGTCGACCGCCGTCGCCGCGTCGAACTGGGTGATGTAGGTCCCCCCGTGGAAATCCAGGACCATGGTGTAGAGGTTCATTGGACGCGACCTCGATGTGCTTTCGACCATCTACGCACAACGAAGATCAGGACGCGAAGCCCAAGTTTCTAGGCCTTGATCAGCCCCAGCTGGATCACATTGGTTCGCTCGGTGCGGAAACCCGCCTCGCAATAGCTGAGATAGAACCGCCATAGCCGCCGGAAGCGCTCGTCGAAACCCAGCTTGGCGATGTCCTCCCAGGCCGCCTCGAACTGGCGCGCCCATTCGGACAGGGTGTCGGCGTAGTTCTGGCCAAAGCGGTTGATCTCGCGCCATTCCAGCCCGGCTTTGCTGGTCTCGGCCTTCAGGCGTGTCTCGCTGGGTAGCATGCCGCCCGGGAAGATGTAGCGCTGGATGAAGTCGGTGTGGGTCCGGTAGTGCTCGAACAGCTCGTCGCGGATGGTGATGATCTGCAGGCCGGCGCGACCGCCCGGGCTGAGCACCTCGTTGATCTTGCCGAAATAGGTCGGCCAGTAGGCCTCGCCGACAGCTTCGAACATCTCGATGGAAGCGACGCGGTCGAAGCGGCCCTGCACGTCGCGATAGTCGATCAGCTGGATGTCGGCCTTCTCGGCCAGTCCCAGGTCGAACAAACGCTTGCGGGCGAAGTCGTGCTGGGCCGGCGAGATGGTGATGGCGGTGACCTTGGCCCCGACCTCCCTTGCCGCGAACTCGGCGAAACCGCCCCAACCGCAGCCGATTTCCAGCACGCTTTGGCCCGCCTGCAGGTCGAGGGTTCGCGCAAGCGCCGCATACTTGGCGTGCTGACCCTCCGCCAGCGCTTGACCTGGCTTCTCATAGAGCGCGGAGGAATAGGTCATGCTGGAGTCCAGCCAGCGAGAATAGAAGGCGTTGCCCAGGTCGTAGTGGGCGTGGATGTTCTTCTTCGAGCCCCTGCGGTCGTTGCGATGGAACAGGTGATAGAGGGCGTTAATGGCCCGCATCACGATATTGCCCTCGACCAGGTCATGCAGGCGGTCGAAGTTCAGCGAGAAGGCCTCCAGCACCGTCGACAGGTCTGGCGTGTCCCATTCGCCGGCGATGAAGCCCTCTGCGAAGCCGATGTCGCCCGAGGCCAGGGCCCGGCGCACGAAGCGGTAATCGCGCACCTGAATCACCGCGCTGGGGCCAGGCGTCTTGCCGTGGATGTCGAAACGCTTGCCCGAGGGCAGGATGAAGCTGAGGGAGCCGACCGCCCAGTTCTCCGCCGCGACACGCAGTGCCGTACGGAACGCGCTGGGCGCGCTCCGCAGATCGGGGTCATTCGAGAGCGCTGTGTCCAGGCAGGTCATGGCGGTCCGCATGCAGTCTCCTGGGCATTAAACGCTCTTGCGACCGTCGCCGTAAATCCCTCTTAACCTCCCTTGAGGCTTTGATAGGCGGCCAGGGCGCGTTCGCGCGCCTGGCCATGATCCACGACCGGTCGCGAGTATGTACGCTTGGCTGCCGGCGTCAGATGCGCCACCGCCGTCCACGGGCTGTGGATAAGCTTGTCGGGCAGGTTTGACAGCTCCGGAACCCAGCGGCGGACATAGACCCCGGCAGGATCGAACTTCTCGCCCTGGGTGATGGGATTGAAGATCCGGAAATAGGGCGCGGCGTCGGCGCCGCTGCCGGCCACCCACTGCCAGTTTCCGACATTGTTGGGCAGGTCGGCGTCCAGCAGCGTATCCCAGAACCAGGCCTCGCCCTGCCGCCAGTCGATCAGCAGGTGCTTGATCAGGAACGAGGCCACGATCATCCGCACCCGATTGTGCATGAAGCCGGTGGTCCAAAGCTCGCGCATGCCGGCGTCGACGATCGGATAGCCGGTCTGTCCCTTGGTCCAGGCCTCGAACGCCGTGTCATCGCGGTTCCACGGGAAGGCGTCGAACTCCGGTCGGAAGTTGGCCGTGACGATGTCCGGGCGATGGAACAGGATAGAATGGTTGAACTCGCGCCAGCCGACCTCGGACAGGAACTTTTCGCCCTGGCCCGCCGTAACGTCGCCGGCGGCGATGGCGCTGCGGGTGGCCGCCCAGATCTGGCGCGGGCCGATCTCGCCGAAGTGCAGGTGCGGCGACAGCCGTGAGGTGACCTCCACGCCGGGGATGTCGCGCTTGTCGTAGTCCTGAACTTTCGAGGCCAGGAAGGTTTCCAGGCGCTCGGCCGCGCCCGCCTCGCCGGGCGTCCAGATCGAAAAGCCCGTCGACCAGTCCGGCTTGGTCGGATGCAGCTTCCAGTCGTCCGGACGGTCGCTGGCGGGCTGTTTGGCCGAAGCGGTCAGGGCTGCCGGCGCCGGCGTCACATGGACCTCGCCGATATGCTCGCGCGCGGCGCGCCAGTAGGGCGTGAACACCTTGTAGCCTTCGCCCGAACCGTTCTTCACGCTCCAGGGCTCGTTCAGCAGGCTGGCGTTGAAGCTCTTGCAGGTCAGCCCCCGGCCCCGAAGGTCGGTCTTGATGGCGGCGTCGCGGTCGATGCTGGCCTTGTCATAGAGGCGGTTCCAGACCACCCCAGCCGCGCTGGTCTCGGCGATCAGGTCGTCCAGAACTTCAGCCGCCTTGCCGCGCCGCAGGACCAGCTGGCCGCCGCGCTGCTCGATATCGGCCGCAAGGGCTTTCAAGGACTTGTCCAGCCACCAGAGCGAGGCGGCGCCCATCGCTCGCACGCCCGGCGTTTCGTCCAGAATATAGAGCGGAACCACGGGCCGTCCGGTCGAAACCGCCGCGTCGAGCGCGGGGTTGTCGGTCAGCCGCAGGTCCTTGCGAAGCCACACCAAGATGGGTCCGTCGCCGTCCGTGTCGATCCGCACTTGCACCGTTCCGCTTCTGAGGCCACCTGTCTGGCCTGAAAATCACACTTGTCGGAAGTCTTGCCTTGAGTCAGCCCCAAGCCGTAGCCCCAAACGCTGTTGTCGAGGTCAAGACCGCGACTGGCGCGCCCGTCCGCATCGGCAACGGCGAGAAGCTGTCGATCATCGCCGGCCCCTGCCAGATGGAAAGCCGACAGCACGCGCTGGAAACGGCCCACGCCCTCAAGGAAATGGCTGCCCGCCTCGGCGTCGGCCTGATCTACAAGACCTCCTACGACAAGGCCAACCGCACCTCGGCCAACGCCCGGCGCGGCATCGGGCTGCATGACAGCCTGGCGATCTTCCAGGAAATCCGCGAGGTCACCGGCCTGCCGACCCTGACCGACGTCCACGAGATCAGTCATTGCGCGCCGGTCGCCGAGGCCGTCGACGTGATCCAGATCCCGGCCTTCCTGTGCCGCCAGACCGACCTGCTGGTCGCCGCCGCCCAGACCGGCCGGGCGATAAACATCAAGAAGGGCCAGTTCCTGGCGCCCTGGGACATGAAGAACGTCATCGCCAAGGTGACGGGCGCGGGTAATCCCAATGTCATGGCTTGCGAGCGCGGCGTGTCGTTTGGCTACAACACCCTTGTCAGCGACATGCGGTCCCTGCCGATCATGAAAGAGATCGGTTGCCCGGTCGTCTTCGACGCCACTCACAGCGTGCAGCAGCCCGGCGGCCTGGGCGGCTCCTCAGGCGGCCAGCGCGAGTTCGTGCCGGTTCTGGCCCGCGCCGCCGTCTCGATCGGCGTGGCCTGCGTGTTCGTGGAAACTCACCCCGATCCGGACAACGCCCCCTCCGACGGTCCCAACATGGTGCCGATGAGCCAGTTCGAGGCCCTGATCGCCAACCTGCTGGAATACGACGCCCTGACCAAGCGGGCCGCATGACCCGCCGGACCGTTCTCGTCACCGGCGGCGCCGGCTTCATCGGCTCCAACATCGTCGCCAGGCTGTGCGAGGATCCGGCCATCGACGTTGTGGTCTGCGACCGCCTGCGCGAAGCGGCCGGCGGCAAGTGGCGCAACCTCTCCAAACACGCCATCGCCGACTTTGTGGCGCCCGAGGACCTGATGGCCTGGCTGGCCAGGCGGGGCGGCGACGTCGAGCTGGTGATCCACATGGGCGCGGTGTCGTCGACCACCGAGCCGGACGCCGACAAGATCATCCAGTCCAACTTCGTCCTGTCGCGCGACCTTTGGGAATGGTGCGCCGAGCGTGGTCGCCGCCTGATCTACGCTTCTTCGGCGGCGACCTATGGCGATGGCTCGCGAGGCTTCGATGGTCTCGATGATCTGGAGTCGCTCAAGGCCCTGCGGCCGTTGAACGCCTATGGCTGGTCCAAGGCGCTGTTCGATATCTACGCCGTCCGCGAAGCCTCGCGTGGCCGCGCGCCGCTGCAGTGGGTGGGGCTGAAATTCTTCAACGTCTATGGCCCCAACGAGGACCACAAGGACGGCATGAAGTCGGTCGTCGCCCAGATCTGGCCCAAGGTCGCGGCAGGCGAGGGGGTCAAGCTCTTCAAGTCGCACAACCCGGACTATGCGGACGGCGGCCAATTGCGCGACTTCGTCTATGTGCGCGATGCGGCCGACATCGTCGGCTGGCTGGCCGACAATCCGCAGGTCAACGGGATCTACAACCTCGGCTCGGGCAAGGCGCGGACCTTCAAGGACCTGGCTGAGGCTACCTTCCACGCTGTGGGACGCCAGCCCGACATCGCCTATGTCGATATGCCCGAGGTGCTGCGCGGCAAGTACCAGTACTTCACCGAGGCGCGCATGGAGCGCCTGCGCAAGGTCGGTTACACGACGCCGATGACCTCGCTCGAGGACGGTGTGGCGGACTATGTGGGGGGTTATCTGAACACGGACGATCCGTATCGGTGAGCGAATATAGGGTGCGCGGCTAACGCCACGTCACACTTGCCGACCCCTTCCGCGAGCGTAATCTGACCGCCGATAAGTCGCGGCCTAACGCGACGAGGGAGCGGAACATGGTCGGCATCGCCGCCTGGGGCGCCTATGCGCCGCGTCTACGTCTGAGCCGCAAGGCGGTGGTTGAGGCCAATTACTGGGTCGCCCCCAACCTCAAGTCCAAGGGCAAGGGCGAGAGATCCATGGCCAATTGGGACGAGGACGCCCTGACCATGGCCGTCGAGGCGGCCCGCGACGCGCTGGGCTCTGACGACGACCGCAGCCACATCGACGCTCTCTATTTCGCCTCCACGACCGCGCCGTTCGCCGACCGGCTGAACGCGGGGATCGTCTCGGCCGCCCTGACGCTGGAAAAGTCGATCACCGCCAGCGACGTCACCGGCTCTCAGCGTTGCGGTCTGACGGCGCTGGCCGACGCGCTCGCCGCCGTGTCCGGCGGGGCGGCCAAGACGGCGCTGGTCGCGGCCGGCGAACATCGCAAGGCCCGCGCGGTCTCGGCTCTGGAACTCGACTGCGGCGACGGCGCAGCGGCTTTCGTCGTCACGGCCGAGGGGGGCGCGGCCGACTTCCTGGGACGCGGCAGTGTCACCGACGACTTCGTCGATCACTTCCGGGGCGCTGACAGCAGTTTCGACTATGGCTGGGAAGAGCGCTGGATCCGCGACGAGGGCATCGTCAAGCTGGTCCCGCCGGCCATCAAGCGCGCGCTTGAGGCGGCCGGTGTCGCCCCCGGCGACGTAGCCCATTTCTGCTTCCCCTCGACCTTCGCAGGCATGGCCGTCACCCTCGCCAAGAGCTTGGGCATCCCGGCCGAAGCCGTTCGCGACAACCTAGCCGCCCTGATGGGCGAGGCGGGTAGCGCTCATGGTCCCTTGATGCTGGCCCACGCCCTGGAGCAGGCCAAGGCGGGCGAGATCATCGTCGTCGCCCAGTTCGGTCAAGGCGCCGAGGCCCTGGTGTTCCGGGCCACCGGCGCGGCCAACGTCAAGCCGGCGCGCGGCGTCACCGGCAGCTTGGCCGACCGCCAGGAAGAGACCAACTACCTGAAGTTCCTGATGTTCAATGGCCTGGTCGACTGGGACAAGGGCATGCGGGCCGAGAAAGACAACAAGACGGCCCTGACCACCCTCTATCGCAACGAGGACATGATCCTGGGTTTGGTGGGCGGTCGTTGTCGCGAAACCGGCGTCGTGCAGTTCCCGCGCACCCGGATTTCGGTGGCCCCCAACAACCCCGCCGTCGACACCCAGGAGCCGTACCGCTTCGCCGAGCGCAAGGCGTCGGTGCTCAGCTATTCGGCCGACTACCTGACCTTCTCCATGGCCCCGCCCAACCACTATGGGATGATCGTCTTCGAGGGCGGCGGGCGGATCATGATGGACATCACCGACGTCGCGCCCGGCGACGTCGATACCGGCCTGCCGGTCAAGATGGTGTTCCGGATCAAGGACATCGACGAAAAACGCGGCTTTACCCGCTACTTCTGGAAGGCCGCGCCGGATCGTTCCGCCCAGGCCGCTCAAACCGCCGTCGCGGCGGAATAGGAGAACGATCATGGCGCAAGGCATCCGCGACAAGGTCGCCATCCTGGGGATGGGCTGCAGCAAGTTTGGCGAGCGCTGGGATTGTGGACCCGACGACCTGATGGTCGAGGCCTATATCGAGGCCATGAGCGACGCCGGGATCGAGCCCAGCCAGCTCGACGCGGCCTGGTTCTCGACCCATGTCGACGAGATGGGCACGGGCAAGGGCGGCACGCCGATGTCGATCGCCCTGCGCCTGCCCAATATCGCCGTGACCCGGGTGGAGAACTTCTGCGCCTCGGGCTCTGAGGCCTTCCGGGGGGCGGTCTATGCGGTGGCGTCAGGCGCCGCGGATATCGCCATTGCCCTGGGCGTCGAGAAGTTGAAGGACACCGGCTATGGCGGCCTGCCGGTGGGCAATCCCGGCACCCTGATGCCGCAGGTCATGCCCAACGGCTCGGCGCCCGGCAACTTCGCCCAGCTGGCCAGCGCCTACAGGGCCAAGCATGGCGTGAGCAAGGACGACCTGAAGCGCGCCATCGCCCACGTCTCGGTCAAGAGCCACGCCAATGGCGCCAAGAACCCCAAGGCGCATCTGCGCAAGCCGATCACCATCGAGCAGGCCCTCAACGCTCCGATGATCGCCGAGCCGCTCGGCCTGTTCGATTGCTGCGGCGTGTCGGACGGCGCGGCGGCGGCCATCGTCACCACGCCCGAGATCGCCAGGGCCATGGGCAAGAAGAACCTGACGATGGTGAAGGCCATCCAGCTGTCGGTCTCCAACGGCTATGAGAGCCAATATAACGGCTGGGACGGTAGCCACTTCCATACCGCTCGCATCGCCGCCGGCAAGGCCTATCGCGAGGCTGGCATCGAGCGGCCGCGCGAGCAGATCTCGATGATGGAGGTGCATGACTGCTTCTCCGTCACCGAACTGGTGACGATGGAGGACCTGTTCATCTCGCCCGAAGGCCAAGGCTGGCGCGATGTGCTGGACGGCTTCTACGACGCCGACGGCGGTGTGCCCTGCCAGATCGACGGCGGTCTGAAATGCTTTGGCCATCCGATCGGCGCTTCGGGCCTGCGGATGCTCTACGAGATGTACCTGCAGCTTCAGGGACGGGCTGGCGAGCGGCAGTTGAAAGACCCGGTTTTCGGCATGACCCACAATCTGGGCGGCGCGCCGGCCAGCAATGTGTGCTCGGTGGCGATCATCGGGCAGGAGGGGGCTTAAACCCCATCAAAGCTTGGTGTACGCCAAGGTTATGGGCGACCGCTTCAAGGGCTTCAAGCGCTGGATCTTCGCGGGGGCGGTGCTCTTCGCGGGGCTGCTGGTCGCCGCCGCCTTCGTGTGGCGCTACGACATCCTCAGCAACGCCCTGGACCCCAAGGTCCCGTTCCTGACCTATGAGCCGCCGTCGCCGCCGCACTATGCGCAGATCTCGTCCTGGGCGGTGCGGCCGAAGGATCCGGCGAGCTCAACGCCAGCCGATCTTCCCGCCGATGTGTTCTTCGTCCATCCCACGACCTTCGATGGTGGGCAGGACTGGAACGGCGCCATCGACCAGCCCAAGGCCCAGCGGTTCCTGAGCCGCGTGGTGTTGCCCAACTATGCCGGCCCATTCTATCGGGTAGGCCGGGTTTTCGCGCCGCGCTACCGGCAGGCCAGCCTCTATACCTACCTCACCCTTCGCGACGACGCCCGGGATGCGCGGCGGTTTGCCTATGGCGACGTACGCGAAGCGTTTCGGCTCTATCTGGCGCGCTACAACAATGGCCGGCCGTTTGTGCTGGTCGGGGTCGAGCAGGGTGGAGCGATGTCCGCGCGGCTGCTGCGCGAGGAGATCGCCGCTGATCCGGCGGTGAAGGCGCGTCTGGTCGCCGCCTATCTGATCGAAACCGTCGTTCCGGCCGAGGAGTACGGCCTCGTCTCGCCCCTGCCTGCCTGTGAGCGGCGCGAGCAGGCGGGTTGTGTCGCCGCCTGGGCCTCGGTCCCAGAAGGCGACTTCCAGCGGATCCAGGAACTGACCCACCGGTCGCTGATCTGGGACTCTGGCGACCAGCTGATCGACCTGAACGGCCGCCGGGCGCTGTGCTTCAATCCGTTGCTGGGTGGCGTCAGCCAGGAGCGGGCGCCCGCGCGCCTGAACCTGGGCGCCGCCAATGCCACGGGCCTGGAATGGGGCGCGCGACCAGCGTTCCTGCAGCGCCAGATCTGGGCGCAATGCGAGGATGGCCTGCTGCACACCAGCCGGCCCAAATCGACCTCGCTCCGCGATTCCGGCTCGTGGGCCGACCGCCGCAAGGTCGACAGCTTCAACCTGTTCTATGCCGATATCGAGGCTGACGCTCAGGGCAGGTTGGCGACCCTGACGGGCAGGTCGGTTCAGCCGTCGAGCAGCGCCTCGATCCCGCAATAGCCTGGCTGGTCGATAGCGATCCGAGCCATCGCTGTCGTGCGCAGATGGGCCAGCAAGGCGGGGTCGCGGGGTTCCATTGCGCCGGATCGGAGAGCGTCGCAGAGTTTCCGGTTCAGAACGGTAAAATCGCCTTCCACGCCGAGCAGGGTCGCAAGCCGTGCGCGCTCCCCGGCTTCGGCGGCCTCGCCCAACGCCGCTTCCCGCTGCAGTAGAGCCCGCGCGTTGTCAGCCACGCGGGCCAGGAAGATGCGGCGAGGGTCGACGGGGCCGGCGTCGTCGCGGTCAAAGGCGACGAGGGCCGACTGAAGTTCGCCGGCGGTCGGGCATCTCATCATTCCATGAGCTCCATCAGCCTAACGAGGTCGATCTCGGTCTCGCTGACCCGCCGGCCGATCATGGCCCGCTCTATCGACGGATCGGCGCCGCTGGCGAAACTGGAATACATCATCAGGCACATGACGCCCCATTTCAGCGAGCCCAGGGCCTGCCAGAACTGCAGGCGCGCCAGTGGGATCTCCTGCCCACCCGCCTGCGCATAGCCGTCCAGCAGCGCCTGATAGTTGCCAAAACCGCCTACCGGCTTGCGCCACTGCCCAAACCGCCAAGAATTGACGCAGATCCAGCCCAGGTCTTCGGCCGGGTCGCCCAGATGGGCCAGTTCCCAGTCCAGCACCCCGACCAGGCCGTGCTCGGGGTGGATCATCAGGTTGCCGTTGCGAAAGTCGCCGTGGACCAGCACGGGCGCGACCGGCTCCGGCGTGGACGCCTCCAGCCAGCGGAAGGCGGCCTCGAAGGTCGGGCGCTCTGCGGCGTGCTGGCGATAGACCGCCTCGTAGCGCGCCAGCTCCCCAAGGGCTTCGGACGTCGCCAACGGCGGTAGGCCGTCCAGCGGCGCGCCATGGATCTGGGCCAGCACCTCGCCACAGCGGCGGGCAAGGCCGGGCCGCACCGCGTCGAAGGCAGCGTCGCGCACGATCCGCTTGCCCAGGGTCTCGCCTTCGAGGCGGCGCATGACAAAGGCCTCGCCCAGCCCGTCCTCGGGACCGCAGACATGCTCGACCACGGGAACCGGAGCGCCGGTCCTGGCGGCGGCCTGGATCAGAGCGGCCTCGTAGTCCAGAGTCAGAGCAGCATCCCGCATCGCTCCACCTTCGGGCCGTCGACGCAGGATCAGCGGCGCGCCATCGTCGAGATCGAAGGCCCAGGTCTCAAGGCTTGCGCCGCCCGACAGACGCCGGGCGTTCACGGCCGTGGTCGCTTTTGGCGACAGGCGCGGCGCGAGGCGGGCGAGGGCGGCGGGAATGTCCATCGAAGCTAGGTTTCAGGCCTCACCCAGCGTCACGCAAGGGATCGCGTTGTCGACTTTCGGCGCGGATCATCACACCTTGGGCTCTCACCCAGTCTGTTCCGACCATCGAGAGTTTCATGCCTTCAGGTCTCGCCGCACTGCTGGACGATGTCGCCGGCATCACCAAGATCGCCGCCGCCTCGCTGGACGACATGGCCAGCACGGCCGGCAAGGCCGGGACCAAGGCGGTCGGGGTCGTGGTGGACGACGCAGCGGTGACGCCCGGCTACGCCGTGGGCTTCACACCCGACCGCGAACTGCCGATCGTCTGGAAGATCGCGGTCGGCTCGTTCAAGAACAAGCTGTTATTCCTGCTGCCTGGGGCGTTGCTGTTAAGCGCCTTCGCGCCGTGGGCCGTGACGCCGATCCTGATGGTGGGCGGGGCCTATCTGTGTTTCGAGGCCACCGAGAAGATCCTGGAGGCGCTAAGCGGCAAACACACCGACGACAAGCCCGAGGAACTGGCGCTCAGCGGTCCGGAGCTCGAAGCCCAGAAGGTCAATGGCGCGATCCGAACCGACCTGATCCTGTCGGGCGAGATCATGGCCATCGCCTTGAACGACGTGGCCGGCAAGCCGCTGGTCATTCAGGCCGGCGCCCTGGCGCTGGTCGGCATTCTGATCACCGTGGCCGTCTATGGCGTGGTCGGGCTGATCGTCAAGATGGACGACATCGGCCTGCACCTGGCCGAGCGCAAGAACCCGGGCGTACGCGGCTTCGGGCGCGGTCTGGTCAAGGCCATGCCGATCACCATGGAGGCGCTGACCATCATCGGCACCGCCGCCATGCTTTGGGTCGGCGGCGGCATCATCGTCCACGGCCTGGAACACTTCCATCTGACGCCGATCCCCCATTGGGTGGAAGGTTTCTCGCACTGGGCGCACGGGGCTCCCGGCGTGGGCGCCGTGACGAGTTGGCTGGCCTTCGCGCTGGGCTCCGCCGCAGTGGGCTTCGTGGTCGGCGGCGTGATAGCAGGGGCCATGCACCTCTGGCATCACCGCAAGGGCGCGGCGGCGCACTGAGCCGCCTATTTCCTGCGCCTGGACGTGGCTTTGCGGGTCGGAGGCTTGGCGACCTCCGGCGGCTGGGGCGGCGGCTCCACGAATTCCTCGGCGATCTCCCAGGTCGAGCCGTCAGCTGTTTTCCGCGCGCGTAGAATCTTGGAGACACCCTCCGCAAACTTGAACTCGCCCAAGCCCTCGGGCTGCGGGAGGAACGGCGTCGCGTCGAGCGAGATGACGCCGCCGATCCACTGCGTGCCATCGGCATACTGAATAACGCCGGCCGTTTGGGGCCGGCAGCGGCTGCCTTCGCCAGCATAGCGCATGATCCCGCCGGGACCCTGACCGCCTTCTCCGGCCTTGTAGGTCAGCAGGGTCGGTTCAGGCGTCGCCGAGACCAGCTTGTTGCATTTGGTGTTGAACGAGCCGGCCGGGAAATTGCCCCGGGCGTTGATCTCGACGACCCGCGACGGGGTCCAGCCGATCGCGAACCGGGATTTCCGGGCGGCGACGTCGGCCTTGTCCTTGTCGGTGACGATGACGGTCTGGAGCGGCTGGGCGGCGATCTGGGCGGCGCTCTGCCTGGGCGTCGGGGGAGCGGGCGCGACGTTTTGCGGTGAGCCGGCGACGTTGGCGAATACACCAGCGATGCCGGCGATCGCACGGGTCGTTGCGGGGCTGGGCGGCGGAGCCTGAGGCGGCGAGGGGAAGGCCTCGACCGTGTTGGGCGGTGCGGTCGGAATGACCTTGTTCTTGGCGTCGACCTTATGGATCACCACGGTGAATGGCCTGAAGGCGGCGCCCGCCGCGTTGCGGATCATCACGTGATATTCGCCCGCCGTCAGGTTGGCGATAATCGTGCTACTAAAAGTGATAACGCCACGGTCCGGCGCGTCGTGCCGGGCGAGGACTATTTTCTGCGGCTTGGTCCCGATCAAGACGATGGAGGCGTTCATCCACATCGAACCGTCGGCCTTGATCCGCACGCGCGTCGGCTCGTCGATCATCAGCCGGAAGGTCTTGTAGCGGTCGGAGGGGTTGGCGCCGCAATCTGCGACGCTCAGGGCCGATTGTGTCGGCACGCCCAGCACAAGATCACCATCCTTGGCGATGGGCCACTGATCAGGCGTGGTATCCGTGCACTTGCCGATGAGGTTTGACTGGGCGGCGGCCCAGCGATTGGCCTTTGCCTGGGCGATCGCTTGGTCAATGCTGTTGGTCACGCTCTCTAGCGCGCCATAGATGATCGGCGCAGCCTGCACCATGGCTGCGTTCATCTGGATCTGGCGCTGACGCTCAGCCTCGACGGCCGCCAGTTGCTGCTGATGATAGACCCGTTGCTGCTCGGCCAGCCGCTGCTGCGCCAGGATTCTGTCGGACTCGATGGCTTTGTCGCCCCGCTGGGCGTCGGTGAGAGGGCGCGGCGCGGGCTGCGGTGATGGCGAGGCCTGCTGCGGCGCATACCCTCCGCCTTGCCCCGTCGGGGTGCGCGAGACAGGCTTGGCGGCCTCGGCCTTGCGACGCTCTTCGGCCACGCGGCGAGCCTCGGCCGCGGCCTTTTCCTGACGCTGCTGATTGTCGACGGCGGCCTGACGGGCGCGATCCTGGGCCTTCAAGCGGCTCTCCAGCGCGCCATCGCGCACGGGCCCGGCGGGTTCAACCCTGAGGGACAGACTGTTGAGGAAGTTGATGATCTGGTCAGGCGTGGCGCCCTTGCCCACCCACGGCCCCATCATCCCGACTTTCTGAGTCTGGCCTGAGATACAGCCCTTGGCGCTATAGGACCCTGCATAGGGGTCGGCGAAACTGCCGATCACCTCGCCGCCACGCGAGACCGTGCCGGCGAAACGAATGGAGCTTGGCTGGGGCGCAACCCCGTCGGCAACATAGGTCTTGCCCGCCATTAGATAGACGTCGCTGGTCTTCGCCGTTCCGGCGGCCACACTGTAACCGATGTGGATTTCGCCGAAGCAGTTCAGGAAGGCGTAGGAAACACCGACTTGGCCGCCGGTATAGCCATCGCCGCTGACAGGAGGGCCGAAGGGCACATAGGCGTCGCGCTGGCTGGACGACTGGGCCGCCGCCAGACCGGGCGCGACCGCCAGGCCGACAAGCAGAGCCGCCACGGCCGCGCCTGCGCCGCTGCGCGGATTACCGTGCCACATCAGGTTCCCCCCAAACTTGAAGCAAGCTTAGGCGTGGCGGCTGTGGGGCGACAAGTCGAATTACTTCAGGGGTTTCGCGTAGCTTGTCTTGCTGGTCCCTGACCGGCGCCGACTAGACCGTTTCGGTTACGGGGAAGTCTGGCAGCGTCAGCAGGTCGTGCGGCTCGTTACGATCGTTGGCCGTCTTCAGATAGCGGCAGCCTGTGCGGCTGGTCTGAGCCTCAACCTTTACCTCGACGTCGTCGCGCATGACGAAGAAGCGCCACTTGCCGCTGTCGACCAGCTTGATGGCTTCCTTGATCGTCAGCTTCCAGGGCTTGGCGACGCCGCCGCCGATGTGGGTGATCCGCTCATAGGTGCTGTGACGGTCGTTCTGGGCGGCAAAGCTGATTTCGGCGCGTTGAGCCATGGTATCTTCCGGGTCCGCGCAGGGTAAGCAACGGCGCCGGTCAGTTTGCGTCTGCGCGCAAAGCCGGGGCGCCAAGAAGGCCTAGTCTGCTGGTGCAATGAGCGTCGATGGTTCAACGCGTTCATTAGTATAGCAGCTAGACCTGTCTTTGGGTGATCATTCGACACACAAGGTTTGCGCTTTACCAAGCTCTACCCTGCGTCGTGCTGTGGCGAGGTCGGTTTCCAGTCGAAAAGTTCCTGAAGCGTCCGCACGGCCTGACCGCGTGGCGAGGTCAGATCGGGGTCGCGAGCCAGGATCAGGCGGGCGTCGTCGGCGGCCACGGCGATCAGGTCGCGGTGGGCCACGGGGTCGGCCAGGCGGTAGGCGGGGAAGCCGCTCTGCTTGAGGCCCAGCGGATCGCCGCCGCCGCGCAGCTCAAGATCCTTCTCGGCGATCTCGAAGCCGTCATCGGACCTGCGCAGGATGTCCAGCCGCTGCTGGGCGGTGTCGGACAGGGGGAGGTCGTAAAGCAGCACGCACGAGCTCTCCCGCGCGCCGCGACCCACTCGACCGCGCAACTGGTGCAGCTGGGCAAGGCCGAAGCGCTCGGCCTGTTCGATGACCATGATGCTGGCATTGGGCACATTGACCCCGACCTCGACCACGGTCGTTGCAACCAGCACCGAGACCCGGCCATCGACGAAATCGGCCATGACGGCGTCCTTCTCGGCGGCGGGCATCTGGCCGTGTACCAGACCGACCGACGAACCGATGATCTTGCGCAGGTCGGCGGCGCGGTCTTCGGCGGCGCACAGGTCGATCTTCTCCGATTCCGAGACCAGCGGGCAGATCCAGAAGGCCTGGGCGCCACCTTCAGCAGCGCTCTTCAGGCGAGCGACGATCTCGGGCAGGCGCGGCATCGGCACGGCGCGGGTGGCGACCGGCGTGCGGCCAGGCGGCTTCTCGTCGATGCGCGAGACGTCTAGGTCGCCGAAGACTGTCAGTTCCAGGGTGCGCGGGATCGGCGTGGCCGACATGGCGAGGAGATGAACCCCTTCGCCCTTGTCCTGCAGACGGCGGCGCTCGTTGACGCCGAAGCGGTGCTGCTCATCGATGATCGACAGGCCCAGGGTTTTGAATACCACGTCGTCCTGGAAGAGCGCGTGGGTGCCGATGGCCACAGCGTGCGAACCGTTGGCCAGGCCGGCCAGCTTGTTGGCGCGGCCCGCGCCCTTGTCGCGGCCGGTCAGCAGCACCACCGACAGGCCCAGGGCCGTCAGGGCCGGGGCGATGGTCTCGTAGTGCTGGCGAGCCAAGATCTCGGTCGGGGCCATGAACGCCGACTGCAGGCCCGCCCCGGCCGCATCGGCAACGGCCAGCATGCCGACCACCGTCTTGCCAGAGCCGACGTCGCCCTGCAGCAGGCGGCTCATGCGTTCGCCGGACGCGAGATCGCCACGCACTTCGGAGAGGGCGCGGATCTGGGCTCCGGTCAGCTTGAAGGGCAGCGCCTTTTCGGCGTCCGCCGCCAGACTGCTGGGACCGACGCGGGGCGCGGGCTGGGCGCGGCGTGAGGCCTTGCGCTGTGCCAGGGCCAACTGGTGAGCCAGCAACTCGTCATAGGCCAGGCGGCGGCGATGCGGCGCCAGCGGCGCGACGTCGGCCTCGCCGGCGGGATTGTGGGCGGCGGCGAAGGCTTCGCGCCAGCCAGGCCAGGCTTCGCGGGCCTTCCAGGCCGGGTCCTGCCATTCGGGCAGTTCGGCGGCGCGGTCCAGCGCTTCGAGGGCGAAGCGGCGGAAGGTGCGCGAGGGCAGGCCGGCGGTGACCGAATAGACCGGCTCGAATTCGGGGATTTCGGCCGCTCGCTCCTCGGGCAGCAGGTATTCGGGATGGGCAACCTGAATCTCGGAGCCAAACCGCTCGACCTTGCCGCTGACCGCGCGCCGCGCTCCGGGCGGATGCTGGCGTTCCAGATGCGGACCGTGACCCTTGAACCAGGTGAGGGTCAGGAAGCCCGTCTCGTCCCAGGCGCGGATCTTCCACGGCTGGCCCAGGCGTGAGGGCGGCTGGTGGGCGTCGATGCTGACAATGAAGGTCTGGACCTGGCCGTCAACAGCGCTGTCGACCGTAGTGGCGATGCGGCGGATCACGCTCTGCGGGGCGGTGAACAGCACATCGCGAACAATCGAGCCGGCGATCTTCTCGATCAGAGGCGCGACGCGCGGCCCCACGCCTTTCAGCGTGGAGACCGGCGTAAACAGCGGGAAGAGAATCTCTGGACGCATTGACTGAACCATAGCCAAGTCGACGCCAGAAAGGGACGTCGCTTAGACGCCCCGGTTCATCACCGGATCGAGAGCGGTGACAAGATCGGTATGCTCCTCGGCGCGCGATGCGCCCGAGACGTTCAGTCGGGTGTACATGGTGGTCGCGCCATGGCGACTTTGCGCTTCGGACCAGCGCGCGGTGGCGCCGATCAGATTATTGGCCTCGCCAGCGAACACCACCACGCCCTTGGCGTCGAGATAGATGAAATTGCCAGCGATCGTCGTCCGGGGATCAGCGTCCTCGGCCAGCTTGTAGCGGTAGATAGCGCCAGAAGCGCCTTTCAATTCGATATACTGTTTCACAGGACCTCGCCTCAACTGCACGCGGCGTTGGCGGCGATCTGGTGGAGGGCGCCGAAGGCCAAATTATGGCTCATGACGCCGTGACCTTGCCGAGGAATCGTCGCGTGCGCTCTTCCTTAGGCGCTCCGAACAGCTCGCGCGAGGGGGCCTGTTCGACGATAAGGCCGCTATCCATGAAGATCGTCCGATCTGCCACATCGCGGGCGAAGTCCATCTGGTGGGTGACGATCAGCATGGTGCGTCGTTCTGCGGCCAGTTCGCGGATGACCGAAAGCACCTCGCCGACCAGTTCCGGGTCGAGGGCGGAGGTCGGTTCGTCGAACAGAATGACCTCAGGATCCATGGCCAGGGCGCGGGCGATGGCGCAGCGCTGCTGCTGTCCGCCGGACAGCTCGCCAGGCCAGGCGTCGACCCGCGCGCCCAAGCCGACCTTCTCCAGTAGCGCGCGAGCCTTAGCCTCGGCCGCGGCGCGAGGCTGGCCGCGCACGACGATCGGACCCTCGGCCACGTTCTGCAGAGCGGTGCGGTGCGGAAAGAGGTTGAAGCTCTGAAACACGAAGCCGACCCGGCCCTTAAGCGCCCGGGCCAGCGGCGCGCGCGGCGCGGCCTCGACGCCGGCGATCTGCAGGGAGCCGCCGTCCAGCAGCTCCAGCCCGGCCATGCACCGCAGCAGGGTGGACTTGCCAGAGCCGCTGGGGCCGATGATGGCCACGACCTCGCCTTGGGCGACCTCGATATCGACGCCGTTCAGCACCGTGGTCCCGTCGAAGCGCTTGATCAGCCCTTTGGCGACGACGGCGCTCACCGGCGGCCCTCCGCGGCGCGGCGTTCCAGCATGCCCTGACCGGCGGCTAGCAGGGTCGAGACGATCCAGTAGATGGCGGCGGCAGCCAGATACATCGTGAAGATCTCGAAGGTGCGGGCGGTGATCAGTTGGGTCTGGCGGAACAGCTCCGGCACCTGGATCGTGGCGGCCAGGGAGGTGTCTTTCACGAGACTGATGAAGCTGTTGGACAGGGGCGCGACGGCGGTGCGGGCGGCCTGCGGCAGGATCACCCGGCGCAGGGCCTGGCCCCGGCTCATGCCCAGCACGGTGGCGGCTTCCCACTGGCCGCGATCGACATTAGCGATGGCGCTGCGCAGGATCTCGCAGGCATAGGCGGCGATGTTCAGCGAGAAACCGATGCCGGCCGCGACCAGCGGCGGCAACTCGATCCCGAATTGCGGCAGGCCGTAATAGATCAAAAAGAGCTGCACCAGCAGCGGCGTGCCCCGGATCGCCGAGACATAGACCGCCGCCGGCCAGCGCAGCAGCAACGAGCGCGACAGACGCATCAGGGCCAGTCCAAAACCCAGCACCAGACCCAGGCTCATGCCGATCAGGCTGAGCGCCACGGTATAGCCCGCGCCCTTCAGCAGCAGCGGCGCCGACTGGGTCAGAAGGTCGAGCGTGGCGTCCATGCCTATCGGGTCACGTCGGCGCCAAACCACTGCCGGGAGATCGTCGCCAGCCGGCCCTCGCCCCGCATTGCCTCGATGGCCTGATCGACCATTACCTTCATGGCCGGATCCTTCAGCATGGCCACGCCCTGGTTCTGGGCCGCGAAGGCCGGGCCGGCGGCGATGAATTCCGGCGAGTTCTTGACGAAGTCGGCGGCGACCAGCCGGTCGTTCAGCACCGCGTCGATGCGCCCGGCCTTCAGGTCCTGGTACTTGGTGGGGTCGTCATCATAGGTGCGCACATCGGCGGTGGGCACATTGGCCCGCGCCCAGCTCTCGTAGTTAGTGCCCAAGCCTACGCCGACCTTCTTGCCGGCCAGTTCGGCGGGCGTGTAGGGGCCGGCCTTGCCCTTCAGGACGATGATCTGGATGCCCGACACCGTATACGGCTTGGAAAAGTCGTATTTGGCCGCCCGCTCTGGCGTGATGGTGATCTGGTTGACCACCACGTCGATGCGTTTGGCCTCCAGCGCGCCTAGCAGGCCGGCGAAGGGCGAGGGGCTGAACACCGGCTTGACGCCCATCTGGGCCGCCAGGGCCTTGGCGAAGTCGACGTCGAAACCGGCCAGCTGGCCGTCCTTGTCTTGGAAGTTGAACGGCGGATAGGTGCCTTCCAGACCGATGCGCAGGGTCTTGGTCGCCTCGACCCGCTGGGCGGTGGTCTGGGCGGCGCCGTCCCCGGCCTTGTCGCCGCAGCCGGCCAGGGTCAGGGCGCCGGCGCCCAGGAGAATGTTTCGACGGTCGGGGAATTGCATGCGGGCCTCGAAAATCGGTAAAGCCGTCCAGTTCTATACGCCGCCGCGACCTTCGCCAGCGCCAAGCGATTCCGCCATCCCACATCGTGCAAGGTGACGTGGAAGCAAGCTGACGCTTCGAGCGGACTCTGCCCTCTCTTGTCCACGAGTTGACGGGGAGGGACGATGTCCCAGCTATTCGATCCGGTCGCCGCTACGGCGGCCTATCTGGCGCAGCTGTCGCCCGCGGCGCACGCCAAGGCGCAGGCCTATACGCAAGGCGGCCACTGGCTGTTGATCACCCGGCCGTGGGCGTGCGCATCCGCCGGGCCATGGAGTGGAAGGCGGCGCATTCCAAATGATCCGCTCTCCCCGGCGAAAGCCGGGGTCCAGATCGAGCCCCCGAGCGGCAGAGATGAAAAAAAGCGGTTGGCGCGAAAGCCCCAACCGCCCTTGATGTATCTGGGTCCCGGCCTTCGTCGGGAAGAGCGGAGTGTTGGTGTAGCTACCGTTTGCGCACAAACACGGTGCCCGCCGAATAACCCGCCCCGAAGCTGCAGATCAGCCCCGTCTCGCCGGCCGCGAAGTCGTCATTGGCTGTGTGGAAGGCGATGATCGAGCCGGCCGAGCTGGTGTTGGCGTAGGTATCCAGGATGATGACGTTCTCGCCGGGGGCGGGATCGCGGCCCAGGACCTTGCGACCGATCATCTCGTTCATGTTGATATTGGCCTGGTGGAGCCACAGGCGCTTCAGCCCCTGGGGATCGACGCCCAGGTCACCGGCGTGCTCGATGATCATCTCGCTGACCATCGGCACCACTTCGCGAAACACCTTGCGGCCTTCCTGCACGAACAGCTTGTCCCGGGAACCTTCGCCCTCGGGCGCGGCGCGATTCAGGAAGCCGAAATTGTTGCGGATGTTGTTGGAGAACACCGTCTTTAGGCGCGTGCCGAGGATTTCCCAGCCGCCGGTCGCCTGCGAGGCCTCTTCCACGATCACGGCCGTGGCCACGTCGCCGAAGATGAAGTGGCTATCGCGGTCCTTGAAGTTCAGATGGCCAGAGCAGATCTCGGGATTGACCATCAGCACGGCCTTGGCCGAGCCGCTGGCCACAAAGTCGGCGGCGGTCTTGATGCCGAACGTTGCCGAGGAGCAGGCGACGTTCATGTCGAAGGCGAAACCTTCGATGCCCAGCGCCTGCTGCACCTCGATGGCCATGGCCGGATAGGCGCGCTGCATATTGGAGGCGGCGCAGATCACCGCGCCGATTTCCGACACCGGCTTGCCCCAGGCGGCGATGGCCTGTTTTGCGGCTTCCACGGCCATTTCGGCCAGTATCGAGATCTCGTCGTTGGATCGCTCGGGCAGGACGGGGCGCATCAGGTCCGGATCGATGATGCCGTCCTTGTTCATCACGAAGCGCGACTTGATGCCCGAGGCCTTCTCGATGAACTCGGGCGAGGAGGTGGCCAGGGCGACCACGTCGCCGGCGGCTATGGCCTGCGCATTGGTCTCGTTGAAGCGCTCCACGAAGGTATTGAAGGCCTCGACCAGTTCGGCGTTCGAAATGCTGAATGGCGGGGTGTAGAGCCCCGTGGCGGCGATGACGGCTTGATGCAAGCGACTGATCCCGATGATGCGCGCGGGCCTCTTCGGGCTCGCGATCTTCTGCTTATGGCGACGTTGATATCATGGATGACGCCGTCGTCATCATCGAGGCTTTGAGGTCGCGACCTCTGGGCCACGTTGCGGCTTCGACACGCAATGACCTCAAACGTGACCGTGAACCGCCCCATGTCGGCCGTGTTCGGCCCCTAGCTGAAAGGCTGCTGAGGGCGCTGAAGAATGACTACCAGTAGGAGTACCGAAAAATGAAAACTCTCATCGCCGCGACGCTCGTCGCCGCTATCCCCGCCCTGTCGCACGCGCAAGTCTCGCCTGAATACTACGGCTCGGTCGGCTATGGCTCGACCCGGGCCGATGGCGCGGATGTCGGCGCCATCCAGGGGCGCCTCGGCGCCAAGCTCACCCCCCATTTCGGTGTCGAAGGCGAGGTTGGTGTCGGCGTGACCGACGACAAGACCGATGTCGCCGGGGTCCCGGTGAACGTCGAGTTGAAGCATCAGGCTGCGGCCTATGCCGTAGGCTATCTGCCCGTGACGCCGAATATCGACCTGTTGGCCCGCGCCGGCTACGGCACGACCAAGTTCAAGGCGTCGAGCGGCGGCGTGTCCGCCACTGACTCCCAGGATAGCTGGAACTACGGTGTCGGCGCCCAGTACAGGCTGGACGACAAGAATGGCCTGCGCGCCGACTGGACCAAGTCGGAATATACAAACTCCAAGGCCGACGCCGATACCCTGGCGGTGTCATACGTCCGCAAGTTCTAGAGCGTTTTGTCCCGGGCCGAGAGGCCCGGGGCGGTTTCTATCCCCGTTCTTTACGGGGATAGAGGGGCCTCGGATTCAGCAAGATCAAAGGCTTGCGATTTTCTCGTTTTTCTCCGTCCGCACCCCTTGGGACCGCCCGCATACTGATCTCACCTGACAGCACGGGAAGGGCGTCCGGCCGGCGACCAGCGACGGCTGTCAGGGGTGATCGAGCGGGGTCTGCGGGAGTCGCGAGAGCGGGACCGGCAGGCTTAAAGGAGGACAGGGGACGTAAACCTGTCCATCGGGGATCTGCCACGGTCCCCGCCCGTCCGAAGGTTCGCTCCGGGTCCTCCGGGAGAGCCGAGGCTTAGCCAAGCGCTGGGTCCGGCTACGAAGGGGAAAAGCCCGGGTGGGGCAAAAGGTTGAACAGGCCTGCGCACCCCGGCCAGAGGGATAACGATCACGCGGAGCGTTCGTCTTCGTCGAAACGGTATTCAGCTACTCACACATCCGGGCGAGGCCCGGGCGCTCTGCGACCCTTCCCACCAACTCGGCGGTTTCCCGCGTGAGGTCGCCAAGCCGTGTCCGCCAGACTGCGATAGCGGTCAGGAGGGGGCCGGCAGCGCCGGCCAACCAGATCACTTGACGGCGATCACCCAGAGCCCGACGCTGTCGGAAAAATACGGGGAGGGCGGCGTTAGCTTGGACAAGGCGATGCTGATTCAGCTTATCGGTTCGGCGGTCGCCATCAGCGCGCTCGTCGGCTTGGCGGCCTGGGCGGGAATCGCTCGGTCGACACCGCCGCTCGACGCGGGCGGCCTTGCAACGCTCCTGGCGCAGGAGTTTCCCGATCATCACCCCACGGCGACCTGGATCTCAGCCGACGGCTCCGGCGCCCTGGCCCGCGAAGGCGACACCGTGCTGGTCCTGTGGAAACGCGGCGACAGCTATGTCGCCCGCGACGTCGCCTGGCCCGTCGTGGCCGCCGCTCAGTCGAAGAACGGCCGGCTGGTCCTGAAGACGGGCGACGCCGCGCCGATCTTCGCCGTCACCGACGATGTCTGGCCTCCCCAGGCCCTAAAGGAGCTCGCCGCGTGAAAGACTTCGATCCGGTCCAGATGGCGATCCCGTTCTTCGTCCTGGCGGTCATTCTCGAGATCGTGCTGGCTCGAATGGGCAAGGCCAAGGCCAATTATGAGACGCGCGACACCGCCATGTCGCTGTCCATGGGGCTGGGCAGCACCATTGCCGGCCTGCTGACCGGTGGCCTGATCTTCGCGACGGCGATCTGGGCTTATGAGCACCGGCTGTTCACGATCCCTGTGACCGCGATGTGGGCATGGGTGGTGCTCTTCTTCGCCGAGGACCTGACCTATTACTGGTTCCATCGCATCGCCCACGAGCGGCGGTTCTGGTGGGCCAGCCATGTCAATCACCACACCTCGACCCACTACAACCTGTCTACGGCGCTGCGGCAGACCTGGACGGGCGGTTTGGTGGGCTCATGGATGCTGTGGCTACCGCTGTCGTTCCTGGGCTTCCCGCCGGCCATGGTGGCGATCCAGAAGGGCATCAGCCTCGTCTATCAGTTCTGGATCCATACCGAGGTGATCAAGCGCATGCCGCGCTGGTTCGAGGCGGTGTTCAACACCCCCTCGCATCACCGGGTGCACCACGCCCGTAACGCCCGCTATCTGGACGCCAACTATGCCGGCGTCCTGATCATCTGGGACCGGATGTTCGGCACCTTCATCCCCGAGGTCGACGAGGAGCCCTGCCGCTATGGTACGGTAAAGAACCTTGGCAATTTCAACCTGTTCCACAACGTGTTCCACGAGTTCATCGGTATCGGGAAAGATCTGGCCGGGGCGAAGTCGCCGCGCGAGGTGCTGGGCTACATGTTCGGCCCGCCCGGCTGGAGCCCCGATGGCTCGCGCGATACGTCGCACACGCTCAAGGCAAGATGGCGGGCGCGGATATCGGCGGAGACCAAGATCCTCCCCCCGACGGGGGAGGTGGTCGCGAAGCGACCGGAGGGGGAATAGGAACGGGTGCTCGGCTGAACTTCCCTCTCCGTCGGCTTCGCCGACACCTCTCCCACGGGGAGTAGAGCTAATCCCGCAGCAGCGGCAGGCTGAGCCCGGTGGCCGGCCGCGCCGCCAGGATCTCGCGGCGGAAGCGGAACAGCTCGGCCGGACGGCCCCCGGTCTCGGCATCTAGGCGGCCCAGGCCCTCGACCAGCTCCTCGCGTTCAACGACGCGGCGGAAGTTCTGCTTGTGCAGCGGCACGCCGGCTATGGCCTCGACGATGCGTTGCAGGGTCGAGAGGGTAAACTCATCCGGGGTCAGCTCGAACACCACGGGCCGGTACTTGATCTTGCCCCGCAGTCGCGACAGGCCGGTGGCCAGGATGCGGCGGTGATCGGAAATCATCGGCTCGCCCAGAGCCGCCGACAGGGCGGCCGGTTCGGCCGGATCGTCGCCGTCGGCCCGGGCCCGGTCACGGGCGGCTTCGGGGGCAAGGTCAGCCTCGTAGAGAAGCTCGTAGCGCTCCAGCACCCGTTCCTCGTTCCACGGCGCGTCGTCGAGGGCGAAGGCCAGGCGAGCCCGGGACCATTTGCCGACGTCGTCGGAGGCCCAGCGTTTCAGGGCCGGCGCGATGGCGGCGTCCAGCAAGGCGGGCCGGCCATGACGCCAGTCCTCCCACGGGAAGAACCGCGACCACGGCGCCCACACGGTGTCGGGCGCTTCGGTGTCGATGGCGTCCGGCGTCAGGCCCAGATAGCCCACCGAGACGACCCGCGCCGCTCCGGCCCCGACCTCGGCCCGGGGGGCGTCGCGGCCCTTGTCGCCGAACGTGTAGAGCTGTTCGACATAGCCTAGCTGGAAGCGGGTCTGCTCGGTGACGAAGGCCCGCAGGCCCAGCTCGAAGGTGCGATGGCCCTCCGGGTCGAACGGCCCGAACGGCAGGCCGGGCAGGGGCGAGGCGACATCGGTGATGGCGTCGTGGGGTCGCACCGTCAGCACCACGGCCTCGCCGTCGCGGATGGCGACAACGACGGCCGAAAGTCCGATGACGACTGATGCTGTCATGGGGATGCGCTCATTCGGTGTCGAACGCCGCGTCCGCAGGGGCCTCGAAACCCGCCGCCTTGGACAGCACATGGAAGCGCTGAACGTAGCGGGCCTGAGCCTCAAACGGCTGTACCGGCGTGATGCGCAGGTCATAGCCGACCGGTGGGGCGCCAAAGATGGCCAGGGATTCGGCGTGCTCGAACCCGGCCAACTGGGTGGCTTCGAAGAAGGCGCAGGCGCGGTCAGCCTGCTTGATCAGCTTCTGGATGGCCGGTGGCGTTTTCACAGGCAGTCCAAAACGGATGTGGATAGCGTCCTCAAGCCGGGCCTCGAAATCCTTGTAGCTGACGCCCAGCGCCGCCTTGAACGGGCTGATCATGTCGCCGATCACATATTCCGATGCGTCGTGCAGCAGGGCGGCGAGGCGCCAGCGGGGCTCAAGGTCAGGCTTGATATGGGCAGCGATCTCCTCAACCACCAGGCTGTGTTGGGCGACGGAAAAGCCGTGCTCGCCAATGGTCTGGCCGTTCCAGCGGGCGACCCGGGCCAGGCCGTGGGCGATATCCTCGATCTCGATGTCCATAGGCGACGGGTCGAGCAGATCCAGCCTCCGACCGGAGAGCATTCTCTGCCAAGCGCGGGGCGCCGCACCCCTATGCAGCCCTTTGGCCACGAGATCGTTCCTTACGGTGAAGGTGGATTGACTGACCCATTGGTTGACAAAGATCAATGATGGGTCTGCCCTCACCTGTGAAAAAGCGCTCCAAAGGAGTTCGATCATGAGCTGGGCAAGAATTATGGCTCCTCTCGCGGGAGCAAAGGCCGATCGGGAGCTCCTGACGTCTGCCGCCGGGCTGGCGAAGGCGTTCGAGGCCGAGCTGGCCTGTATCCATGCGCCCGCCGATATGGCCGACCTGATGCCCTGGATGGGCGAGGGCTTCATGGGCGGGGTGCAGGTCACCGCGCTGGAAAGTCTGAAGGAAGCCGCTCTGGAGGGGGCTGGCGCCGTGAACGCCCTGGCGGCGGAGATCGGCTATTCGCGAACCCGGATCATCAGCCTGGACTCGCCCGTCTGGGCGGGTCTGGCCATGGAGGGCCGGCTCTCGGACGTCATCGTCTTCGATAGTATTGCAGCGCGCGGCAAGGGACCGCTGGCGGAGGCCTTCCAGCAGTTGGTCGCCGACGAGCAGCGGCCCATCGTCGTCGCCCGTCCCGGAATGAGAGTGGGCGGCGTGGCTCTGGTCGCATGGGATGGAGGCAAGGAAGCCAGTCGCGCCATGCGCACGGCCTTACCCCTGCTACAGAAGGCCTCGTCGGTGATCGTTGCTGGCGCGCCCGGCGCATCGTCCCGCAATTTCGACCTGGGCCGCCTGGTCGAATTTCTGTCCGCTCGCGGCGTGACGGCGACCAGCCTGACCCTGCCGGGCACCGGCGACGCTGCTGGCCTGTTGCTCGGCACGGCGCGTGAAGTCGGGGCTGATTTCCTCGTAGCGGGCGCTTTCGGGCACCCGCGTCTGCAGGAGTTCATCTTCGGCGGCACGACCCGCAGCCTTCTCAATGGCGACGGCCCGTCGCTGTTTCTTTCGCACTAACCGTCAGTCATTCACCCAAAGGGAGGCTTAAATGTCCCTGTCTCGCATCGTGATGCGCCTTGCCCGCAATCCTGGCACCGAGTTCGCCGGCGGCGACGATCATCGCGGCTACGTCCTGACCGCGCCCCTGACCGCCGACGGTCATCTGGACGAGGCGGCCTACGCCAAGAGCAAGGCGTCCTGCAGCGTTCGCCGGTTCGCGCCCGATGATGACGCCGTGGATGGTCTGCTGGCCCGCAAGGGAGCGCGCTGGTTCTTCGACTACGACGATTCAGACACCACCGACGACGAGCCGGTGCATCGGTTGGGTGAGCACAGGTTTGCCTTGGGCGAATATGTCACCATAACCGACGAGGATGGTCGGCCTCTGACCTACAAGGTGATGGAGGTCGTGCCAGTCTCGAACTGACTCAGCCGCCAACGTTGTGGCGGACCAGGGCCTTCATGTCCTTGAAGACGTCATGGTCGCCGGAATCGCGGTTCTTGGCCTTGATGGTGGCGACGGCGAGCGGGCCGCCCTTGGGTCCGCGCGCCTCGTAGCCAACGACGCGGTAACCGCTGGGCGCCTTGTCGCTGGCCAAGATCAGGGTTGAGCGGATCGAGTCGCCGCCCTTGCTGTGGCGGATCTCGGCGCCGTCGTCACTGGCGCGGATGTTGACGTGGCCATCTTCGCTGTCGTCATTCCGAGCCTGTATGTTGACCGTCTCCTTGCGGTCGTCGCCCTTCATCGTGACGTTCTTGTCGATCTTGACCTCGGAAGCGCCGCCTTCGTTGCTGTTGATCGTGATGTTGCCGATCTTGATATCGGCGCCTTCGTCGCTGGCGTCGATGCGGATGCCGGGCAGATGGATGCTGGTCTTGTTCCGGTCGGGCTTGTCGCCGGTCTTCACCTCGGTGGCGGGCTTGATCGAGGGCATCAGGGTCTTGAGTTCAGCCTCGATGGGGGCGAGGGCGGCCTCGGCGTCGCCGCCGTTCATGGAGACCAGCCGCAGCAGCACTTCGGCTTCGTCGCCGGCGTAGGCGCAGGAAAGTCCGTCCGCCGCGACACTGACGCGCTTGAGGTCGCCCTGCTTTTCCGGGCAATCGAGCCTGGAGATCACGCGAACCGGCTCGCGGCGCGCATGTCGCTCGTGCTTCGCGGTTTTCGCCGTTTCCGCGCGATGACAGCCGACCAGCGCCAGGGCGCTGGTGGCGGCGAGCACAGCGATCCAAGTCGAATGACGCATGACCATCCCTCTGTTTTCAGCGGAAAGTGAGGGCGGTCGTGCAAGCCGTCCAGTGAATTCCGGGTAAGGCCCTATTGCCCCGGACGGCCGCCAGCGCCCTCGCGTCGGGCCAGGAAGGCCAGGCGTTCAAACAGGTGCACGTCCTGCTCGTTCTTCAGCAGGGCGCCATGCAGCGGCGGGATCAGCTTGGTCGGATCCTTCTCGCGCAGCATGGCTTCGTCGATATCCTCGACCATCAACAGCTTCAGCCAGTCGAGAAGTTCGGAGGTCGACGGCTTCTTCTTCAAGCCGGGCACCTTGCGCATGTCGTAGAAAATCCGCAGGGCCTCGGCGACCAGCTTCTGCTTGATGCCCGGATAGTGGACGTCGACGATGGCCTGCATCGTCGCCTCCTCGGGGAAGCGGATATAGTGGAAGAAACAACGGCGCAGGAACGCGTCCGGGAGTTCCTTCTCGTTGTTCGAGGTGATGATGATGATCGGCCGGACCTTGGCCGAAATCGTCTCGCCGGTCTCGTAGACATAGAACTCCATGCGATCCAGCTCTTGCAGCAGATCGTTGGGGAACTCGATGTCGGCCTTGTCGATCTCGTCGATCAGCAAGACAGGACGAACCGGGGCCTCGAAGGCCTCCCAGAGTTTGCCCTTCTTGATGTAGTTGCGGACGTCCTTGACCCGCTCCTCGCCTAGCTGGCTGTCGCGCAGGCGAGTGACGGCGTCGTATTCGTACAGGCCTTGGTGAGCCTTGGTCGTCGACTTGATATGCCAAGTCAGCAGGGGCGCACCCATGGCCTTGGCGACCTCATAGGCCAGCACCGTCTTGCCTGTGCCGGGTTCGCCCTTGATCAGCAGCGGACGCTCAAGCGCCACAGCAGCGTTGACCGCGACCTTCAGGTCGTCGGTCGCCACATAGTTGGAAGTGCCTTCGAAGCGCTGTCTCATACCACCCTCTGCCGGATCGATCCGGTCTCGAACAAGTGTTCAAATCGAGGGTTCAAACTACCGAGCGGCGCGCACTTGGCAAGAGCGTGCGGAATTGAAACCGGAGGGATCGTCGGTGTGATGGCCCTCGCCGGGTTCAGCGTTTGCAGCCAGTCTTGAAGCTAGGCGCCTGCTTCGAGATCTGAGGGCAGCTCGACATCGCCGATCTCATCGTCTTCATCGAGGCCGGTCACCGGCTCCAAAGGCTCGCGATCGACCTCCAGGCTTTCATCGTCGCGATCGCCTTCAAGTTCGTCAGCGAGGTCATCCAGTTCGCTCTCGTCGAGGATGTCGAAACCCTCATCGACCTCGTCTTCATCGCTGTCGCCATCAGCCTGGGTAACGTCGTAGACGTCCTCGATCTCGTCGAAATTGGCGATGTCCTGGCCGTCGCGGGTCAGATTGGTTTCGTCTAGCACCTCGGCGGTATCCTGCGCGTCGGGGGCGTCGTCCAGTTCCAGCTCGGCCATGGCGAGATCTCCAGAAGCAGCAGGCCCTGCGCTTGCTGCTTCGAATCAATCCCGTCGCCAGCGGGTCGTTCCCTAGACGGGGTAGGTTTCCGCCAACGCCGCGGCGACCTCCCGCATGGTCGGCGCCCAGTCGTAATAGTCCGAGGACGAGAAGCAGCGAATCTGCGGGTACCAGGGCAGGCTTTCCGTGCCCAGACGGGTCCAGGATGCGGCGCCGCTGATCTGCCAGACGGTCGCCCCGCAGGCTCCGGCCAAGTTGATGGTGGCGTTCGAGAAGCCGATGATCAGGTCCATGGCGCAGCACATGGCCGCGACGTCATCGAGATCTTTTTTCAGATCGATGCCTTCGGGCTGCCAGATATCGATCCCGAGTTCGGCCTTGGCGTAGGCGATCTCTTCGTCGCAGTCGCCGTACTGAAGATTGACGAAGGTAACGCCGGGAGTCTCCAGGATGGGGCGCCACAGGTCGAAGGGCGAGAACTGGCGGGCCCGTTCGCCATTGAGCTTCAGGCTCTTCCACAACAGGCCGACCTTCGGGCCCTTCGGCGCGGCTTCAAGCTGCTTGCGCCAATAGGCGACGCGGTCGGGATCGGCGACCAGGAAGTTGGGGCGTTTGGGGAACGACTCCACCGACGGTCGCAGCACCGGCAGCAGCGAGCCGATGGGGGCCCATTGGTCGATCTTGCTCCAGTCGGAGACATTGGGCGCGGTCCGGCGCACCCGGCCTTCGTAGGCCACGGTCCGGTGAGCGGTGACCTCGGCGTTCGGGAACGACCTCTGGAAGAGCGGAATCAGGCGGTGCTCGACAGCTATCGACAGCGCGCCATCGGGGCCGATAGCATCGATCACGTCGGGCAACATGTTGGCGAACATCACTTCGTCGCCCAAGCCCTGTTCGGCGCAGATCATCATCCGCTTACCGGCCAAAGACTGATCGGCCGACCAGCGCGGCGCATCGATCAGGAAACGCGGAGCGTCAGAGAGGTCGGACGAGAAGCGCGACTCGTAGACGGCCCAGCCTTCGCCGAGGCGGCCAAGGCAGAGGAGGATCGTCGAGCGAGCAAATTGCATCATCGCCAGGTCTTCTCGCGAATCGGCATGAGCGATGGCCGATTCGCAGTCCTCCAGCGCACCCTGGACGTCGCCCAGGTCGAGACGGGCATAGGCGCGGTTGTGATAGCCCTTGCCAAAAGCTGGGGCGAGACGAAGCGCTTCGTCGAAGAAGGTCAGCGCCTGCCGCCCGTCGCCCAGACTGCACATCACCGTGCCCAGGGTGTTCCAGAGGATAGGCTGGCTCTGGTCCTCCATGATCGCCGGACGAAGGAGGTCGATAGCCTCAGCGCACTGATTGAGGTCGCGCAGGGCGCAGGCCAGGTTATTGGTCGCCTCGACGCAGTCGGGCCGGGCCAGCCGGTAGTGGGCGAAGAACTTCGCCGCCAGTTCCGGCATATCCATACGGTAGGCCAGTCGTCCCAAGTCTCCGGCGACGGGGCCGTGGTCGGGCAACAACTGCAGCGCCGCCTCATAGGCGCGCATGGAAGAAACAAAGTCGCCGTTCTTTTCGCGGGCGATGGCCAGCACGTGCCAGGCGACGCCTTGTCGTTCGTCCTTTTCCAGCACCTCAAGCGACAGCGCGTCGGCTTTCTCAAAGTCGCGCGCATGGATAGCGGCGATCGCCTGGGCAAGCAGGCGCGCGGTCTCGCGGTTTTTCAGCTCGCCGGCAGCGCGCTCGAGTCTGGCCAAGGCCTCTGCCGAAGCGGAGTCGCCCATGGTCGTTCCGGCGATTCCGCGCTGGACGATCGCCGCCGCGGTGATCTCCTGTTGGGCGAGCGTGCTGCTGGCGCCCTCTAGAGCGCGTTTGCGCGACATGCTTATGACCTTGCGGGTTTGGAGTTAACCATCCTGTGAGGCAGTATGCTTAACTGAGTCCTAAGCTGCGGCTCACGGTCGCAGGGTCAGCAAGACGGTGTTAACCCGACCCGTACTAGTTTTCTCCCGACCCGCCGATAATGGCGGACCGGGCTCGCGGCGACTGCAGAGGGAACCGAATAAGTGCCTTTGAAGCTTTCGCTGAAGCCCGGCGAGAAGTTCGTTTTGAACGGTGCGGTGGTCCAGAATGGCGACCGCCGTGGCGTTCTCGTTCTCCAGAACAAGGCCTCGGTCCTTCGCGAAAAGGACATCATGCAGCCGGATCAGGTGACGACGCCATCACGTCGCATCTACTTCCCTGTGATGATGATGTACCTTGAAGAAAGTGTCGCTGACCGGTTCTACGAAGACTTCGCCACGCGCCTGAACGAGTTTATGAGTGTGGTGCGTAACCCGGTCGTGCTTGCTGATTGCATTGCGATCTCAAAGCACGTCATGGCGCGCGAGTACTACAAAGCGCTCATGTTGAGCCGAAAATTGATCGAGTACGAAGACGAGAGGTTGGGGCATGTCTCTTCGAGCCTATCAGCAGGCCGCGACGAGGGCTGAAAATCCGCGTGAGCTGGAATACCGCCTTTTCGGGCAAGTGACGCGCGCTCTCATGGACGCGTCGCAGGCCCCGGAAGACGATATCGCCAAGCGGATCGACGCGCTCGACTGGAATCGCCGCGTTTGGTCGGCGATGGCCACCGACTGTTCCTTGCCTGAAAACTCCCTGGCGCCTGAGCTGCGCGCCAGCATCATCTCGCTCAGCCTTTGGGTGGGGCGCCACTCCAGCGCGGTCATGCGCAAGGAGGAGGATTTCGAGCCGCTGATCGATATCAATCGCACGATCATGCAAGGCTTGGCGGGGCGCGTCGAAGGCGGCTGATCCATCAGGCGCCAATTGCCCAGCTTGTTTAGGAAGTTCCTGCCGCCCGGCGAATGTTGCATTCGTCGGGCGGTTTCATTTCCGGCTTAAGACCGGAATAAATTCATAAAAAACAGCACTTTAGAATCCGGCCTCGCGTGAGCGCGGTTGGCCCGTCCTTTGCGATGGTTACCTCAGGCAAAACGCCCAGCCGGCTCGCGCCGGAGAAATCCGACCAAAACGGTAGGTGACCTATGATGAACTCAATCAACACCAACGCCGGTGCGCTCACCGCACTGCAAAACCTCAACTCGACCAACTCGGAGCTTTCAACAACCCAAGGCCGCATCAACACCGGCAAGAAGGTCGCCAACGCCAAGGATAATGGCGCGATCTGGTCGATGGCCAAGATGCAGAGCTCCAGCTCAAGCTCGTTGAACGCCGTGAAGGATTCCCTCCAGCGCGGCCAATCGACGATCGATGTGGCGCTCGCAGCTGGCGATACGATCACCGATCTGCTCAGCAAGATGAAGGAAAAGGCTCTCGCTGCTTCCGACACCTCGCTGAACACCGCGAGCTTCAATGCCCTGAAGGCAGACTTCGAGTCGCTGCGTGATCAGATCACGAAGGCGGCCACGAACGCCAAGTTCAACGGCGTCAGCATTGCTGACGGCACGACCTCGGCCCTGACCTTCCTGGCGAATGCCGATGGCGTTGGTTTCACCGTTACCGCCAAGACGTTGTCGCTGGTCGGCATCGGCCTGGCGGCCGGCTCGACCTTTACCGATGCGGCCACGGCCAAGACGATGATTGCGACGATCACGACTGCTCTCACCACCGCGACCAACAAGCTGTCGTCGCTGGGCACCAACTCTGTCGGTCTGGACACGCACCTGACCTTCATTGGCAAGCTCCAGGACAGCCTGGAAACGGGTGTTGGCAATCTGGTCGACGCAGATCTGGCGAAAGAAAGCGCCAAGCTCCAGTCGCTGCAGACGAAACAGCAGCTGGGTGTGCAGGCTCTGTCTATCGCGAACCAGACACCGCAATCGATCTTGTCGTTGTTCAAGTGATCCGACATGCCGGGCGACCTTCGGGTCGCCCGGCGCCTCCTTGGCCCGGCGCCTAGTGCCCGGCAATAATTGCCTGCGACCAAAGGCTCTCGGCAGTTTCTGCCGGGGGCCTTTGTCGTAAACAGATCTATAACGTAAACTTTTCAATGGATTGTCGAAAGTTGCCGGGTGGGCAGCTTTGGCCCGGTCATTGCTTCCTATCTTTTCGAGCAAAAAGCTCCCGGCAGTCAAAATGACGTCGGGCATCCTCGAATAGGACCTCATTTCGCAATGGCGCTGAACAGCATCAACACGAACAGCGGCGCGCTTATCGCGCTGCAAAACCTGAACTCCACC